>NZ_JAGIXF010000093.1:0-21093 GCF_021483755.1 Burkholderia sp. WTPI3
GTGGGCGGGAGCGGGGGCGGTTGGGCGTCTGCGAGCGGGTGTGCGGGGGGCTGCGTCGCGGCTTCGGCTTGGGCGATCGCTTCCGCATACCGCGTCGCGGCGGCTTCGGCCTCGGCCGTGGCCACGGCATGGCGCTGTGCGGCGGCGTCCGCTTCGGTCGCCGCGGCGTGATGGCGCTGTGCGGCAGCCTCGGCTTCGGCGATCGCGGTCGCATGACGCTGCGACGCGGCTTCGGCATCCGCGTGACGTTGGGCGAGCGCTTCGGTCAGCGCGGTCGCTTCGGCGTGACGCTGGACGGCGGCTTCGGCTTGCGCGGCTGCGTCGTTGTGACGTTGAGCGGCGGCTTCGGCCGTGGCGGCCGCGTCGGCATGGCGTTGCTGCGCGGCCTCGGCCTGCGCTGCAGCAGCCGTGTGGCGCTGCGCGGCGGCCTGGGCTTCGCTCTCCGCCGCGGCGTGACGTTCGGCGGCGGCCCGGGCTTCCGCCGCGGCGGCGCGCGCGAACGCTTCCGCGCTGCGTGCCGCCTGCTGTGCGGCGTGGTGATCGTGGAGGAGCTGATCGACGCCCGCGTTGAGCGAATCGATCTGTTCGTTCAGGTTCATGCGTGTCTTCTCTGCGTAAGACCCGCGATTTTAACCGCTGCGCCGGTGCCGGGCCGTCAGCGACGTGTAACAAAGTGCGCAAAGCGGCGTGAAGCACGCCGCTTTGTGTTACTTCAGGTACCCCGCCGAGCCGAACCAGTCGAGCGCATCGCGCAGTCCTTCGCGGTACGGACGCGCGCGGTAGCCAAGCTCGCGCTCGGCCTTCGCGGACGTGAAATACATCTTGTTCTTCGACATCCGCAGCCCGTCGACGGTCACGAACGGTTCCTTCTTCGTGAACTTCGCGACGGCCTCCGCGCCCATCGCGAGCGGGTAGAGCGGCCAGCGCGGCAGCGCGATCGTCGGCGCCTTGCGGTTCGTCATCTGCGCGATGTCGGCCAGCATCTGCTGCAACGGCAGGTTCTCGCCGCCGAGGATGTAGCGCTCGCCGATCCGGCCGCGCTCGAGCGCGAGGAAGTGGCCGTGCGCGACGTCGTCGACGTGCACGAGGTTCAGCCCGGTATCGACGAACGCGGGGATCTTGCCGAGCGCGGCTTCGACGATGATGCGGCCGGTCGGCGTCGGCTTCACGTCGCGCGGGCCGATCGGCGTCGACGGATTGACGATCACGGCCGGCAGCCCTTCGTCGGCGATCATCCGCTCGACCGCGCGCTCGGCCAGCACCTTGCTGCGCTTGTACACGCCGATCGCCTGCTCGGCGGTGAGCGGCCGGTTCTCGTCGGACGGATCGCCCGCGCTCGTGACCTTCAGCGTCGCGACGCTGCTTGTATAGACGATTCGCTCGACGCCCTCGGCGCGCGCGGCGCGCATCGTCGCGACCGCGCCTTCGAGGTTCGCGCGCTCGATCTCGTCCGGATCCGGCGCCCACAGCCGGTAGTCGGCCGCCACGTGCAGCAGGCAGCGCACGCCGCGCAGCGCGGCGCGCATCGACGTCTCGTCGCGCATGTCGCCGGTCACGATCTCGGCGTCGAGGTCCGCGACGTTCGTGCGCGGGCTGGTCGGACGCACCAGCACGCGCACCGCATAGCCTTTCTGCTGCGCGATGCGGGCGACGGCCGAGCCGACGAAACCGGACGCGCCGGTGACGAGAACGAGATCGCGGGAGGTATCAGTCATGCGTTTCCTTCAGGGCCGCGCGCGAGCGGCGCGGCGGTTGTGCGTCGGCGAGATTGTACGTGGTCGGCGCAAGCGGCGACGCGAGCGCCGCGCGGGCGGCCGCGGCGCTGCGGCCCCGCCATACGCGTGTGCGAAGCCGCCGACGCGACTACAATGCCGGGCTTGAATGCAACGGGAGGGCGACGCGATGAGCCGTAATGAACTGGACGAACGGATCGAGACCTACTATGTGCGGGTGCGCGGCGTCGTGCAGGGCGTCGGTTTTCGTCATGCGACGGTGCGCGAGGCGCATGCACTGAAGCTGCGCGGCTGGGTCGCGAATCTCGAGGACGGCAGCGTCGAGGCGATGATCCAGGGCCCCGGCGCGCAGATCGACCGGATGCTCGCATGGCTGCGCCACGGGCCGCCGTCCGCGCGCGTGACCGAAGTGACGTTCGAGGAGCGTCGGATCGAAAGGCGCTTCGAACGCTTCCAGCAGCAGTAAGGCGAACACGACATGACGGGGTATCCGGAAGCCGGGCGCGGCCTCATGCTGTCGGTGATGGCGTCGACGCTGTTCGCGCTGATGTCGGCGTACGCGAAACTGCTCGCGCCGCTCACGGGGCTCGACATCTTCGCGTGGCGCGTGTTGTGGACCGCCCCGGGCGCGCTCGCGCTGATCGCGCTGCGCGGCCGCTGGCCGGCGCTCGTCGAACTCGTGCGGCGCAGCGTACGCGACTGGCGCCTGCTGATCGCGCTGCCGGTGAGCGCGGCGCTGCTCGGCCTGCAGCTGTGGCTGTTCCTGTGGGCGCCGCTGCACGGGCGCATGCTCGAAGTGTCGCTCGGCTATTTCCTGCTGCCGCTGACGATGGTGCTCGTCGGCCGCTACTACTATCACGAACGGCTCGATCCGCTGCAGTGGGCGGCGGTCGCGTGTGCGGCGCTCGGCGTCGCGCACGAGGTGTGGGCGACGCGCGCGTTCGCGTGGCCGACGCTCGTCGTCGCGCTCGGCTATCCGCCGTATTTCGTGCTGCGCCGGCGGATCAACGCCGATTCGCTGGCCGCGTTCGCGATCGAGATCGTGCTGCTGGGTCCGGTCGCGCTCGCGATGGTGTCGACGAGCCCGACGCCGGTCGCCGGCCACCCGCTGCTGTGGGCCGTGCTGCTGCCGGGGCTCGGCGTGCTCAGCACGCTCGCGCTCGCGAGCTATCTGAAGGCGAGCCGGATGCTGCCGATGGCGCTGTTCGGGATCCTCGGCTACGTCGAGCCCGTGCTGCTCGTCGCGGTGTCGCTGCTGCTGCTCGGCGAGACGCTGAGTGTCTCTCAGCTCGCGACGTACGGACCGATCTGGGTCGCCGTCGCGCTGACCGCATGGCACAGCGCGATGCTGATGCGGCGCCTGCCGATGCGCGGCTGAACGTCGTCACTCGCGACGCGACGGCAGCGCGAAATAGCGCTGCACATCGGGCTGTGCGTCGCGCGTTCCTGCGGTCGAATTTCGCGATGCTGGCGTCGAACTGGCATCGCACTGACATCGGGCTGGCCGCGTTGCCAATTCTGTATCGCCGCTGTCATCCCCGTAAACGAACAGAAGATTCCGTTGCACTTTGTTACTCAGGGTATCCCCGAGCGGCCGTTAGACTGACCTGACCGTCTTCTCTTCGTATGCAGCTTTTCCATGAACGGTCATCTCCGTGCCGGGCCGGCCGGGTTGGTGCGATGCGCGCATACGCGTATCGCTGCTGATTTCGCTCGCCCCTTTCTTTCCGATCTTTCCACCGGCGCGCGTCGCGCCTTCGTCGCAAAGGTGTGCTCATGTCGTTGAGCGCGCCGTCCTCCGCCCCGGTTTCGCCCGTGCGCAGCGGCCGCCTGATCGAAGTCGATTTCTTCCGCGGCATCGTGTTGTTGATGATCGTCGTCGACCACATCGGCGCGAGCGTGCTGTCGCGCGTGACGCTCCACGCGTTCGCGCTGTGCGACGCGGCCGAAGTGTTCGTGTTCCTCGGCGGCTTCGCGACCGCGAGTGCGTATGGCGCGATCGCCGACCGGCACGGCCCGCGCGCCGCGCAGCGGCGGTTCGTGCGTCGCGCGATGCAGATCTACCGCGCGTTTCTCGCGACGTCGACGCTGATGCTCGTCGTGTCCGTCGTGCTCGACCATTACGGGATCGATGCGCCGAACCTCGCGCTCGACGACGTCAGCGTGATGCTCGCGTCGCCGCTCACAGGCCTCGCCGAACTGCTGACTTTCCAGCGCCAGCCGTATCTCGCGTCGGTGCTGCCGATGTACGTGCTGTTCGCGCTCGCGTCGCCGGTGATCGTGCCGTTCGCGCGCCGCCATCCGTGGCTGCTCGTCGGCTTCAGCGCGGCTTCGTGGCTTGCGGCCGGCTGGCTCGGGCCCGAGCTGCTGGATACCGATTCGTTTCGCTGGAGCTTCAATCCGTTCGCGTGGCAACTGATGTTCGTCGCCGGCGTGCTCGCGCGCTGCCAGCCCGTCTACCGGCGCATCGCGCTCGGCCGCTGGAGCGCCGCGGCGACCGGTGTCGCATGCGCGATCGTGATCGGCTGCGCGAGCTACAAGCTGCTGTCGGGACTGCCGGTGCCGGAAGGCGTGCTCAAGCGCGATCTCGCACTGCCGCGCATCGTCAGCTTTGCGGCGGTCGCGTGGCTGATGGCCGACTTCGTGCGCTACGGCTGGATCGCGCGGATCGCGCGCGCGGTGCGGCCGGTCGTCACGGTCGGCCAGCGCGGGCTGATCTGCTTCGTCGCGGGCGCCGCGATCTCGCTCGTCATCGATTCGCTGCTGCATCCGGTCACGCATGGCGCCGAGCTGCGGCATGTCGGCGTGGGCCTCGCGGCCGACGCATGCGCGGTCGGACTGATGATTGCCGTGGCGGGTTCGGGAACGTGGTTCGCGCGATGGCGCGGCGCGGCTGCGTAAGCGGCGGCGTGCGCGCACGCGGCACGGAAGGCGCGGCGCGGCTGCGGTGACGTCAGTGAGGTGAGCCGATGCGGGAGCGGGGGGCGGCGTTCGGATCGTCGGATTCGGTGTCGTCGCGTGCATCGGACTTCGGGTCGTCCTGCTCTGCGAGCACCGCGTCGGCTTCGGCTGCCGCCCGGGCGGCGCGCAGCGCAGTGCAGCGCTGCGCGTGCCGGATGTCGGACAGTATCCTCAACAGCCGTGTCGTTCTGCTTTTCATGACTTTCTCCCGCCAGTGCGCATCGCGGCGGACAGGATGCGCTGTTGCAACCAGTGTAGGACGTGCTGGCCGCGCCGGCGGGAGAATGTGGCGTGCATGCCGCACGCCGAGGGATAGTACTTACTGGGCCGAGGCCATCGCTTGCGCCTGCAGCGCTTCTTCTTCGCGGCGCTCTTCCGCACAGCGCTGGTGCTGGCGCGACAGGCGGTTCATCATCGGCAGCAGCAGCAGGGCGAGCAGCATGCCGATCGCGGCGAGCCAGCCGAGCTTCTCGAACAGCGACAGGTAGAGCGGCAGCGATTCGGTGGCCGGCAGGTCGTGCGACGGCATCTGCGCGAAGTTCGCGACGACGCTGCCGAGGTACTGCGACACACCCGTCGCGACGAAGTACGCGCCCATCATGAAGCCGCTCATGCGCGCCGGCACGTAGCGGGCGATCATCGCGAGGCCGAGGCCGCTCACCAGCAGTTCGCCGAGCGAGTAGAGGCCGTAGCCCCACACCATGAACCACGACGACACGCGACCGTCCACCGCGTAGCGGCCGCTGATCGTGAACACCAGATAGCCGGCGGCCACCGCGCCGAAGCCGAGTGCGTACTTCGCTGCGACCGGCAGGTCACGGCCGGCCTTCGAGAATGCGTTGTAGACCCACACCAGCACGGGGCTCAGCATCATGATCCAGATCGGGTTCAGCGCCTGGAACTGCGCGGCGCTCCACGTGAACAGCGTCGTGCCGAACAGGATGAAGCGCGGATCGACGTTGCGCAGCGCGAACAGCGTCAGCGACGTCGACATCTGCACGTAGAAGATGAAGAACAGGATCACCTGGCCGATCAGCACGAGCGCGGCGATCAGGCCGGCACGCTCCGAACGCTCCGACTTCGCGATCATGTATGCGAAGATCGCGAGGATCGCGAATGCCGCCGTCCACACACTCGCGACCGCGAGCTGCTTGTGCTGCAGCACGTACAGCGTGATCAGCGCGAGCGCGACGCCGCCTGCCGCCACGCCGCCGAGGCGCTTCCAGCGGATCGGCTGGTCGTCGGGCTGCGAGCCGATGTGCGCGAGCGTGCGGTGCATCAGCATGAAGTTCAGGATCGCGAGCAGCATGCCGGCGCAGCAGACCGCGAACGCGGTGTGCCAGCCCCAGTGATCCTTGATCCACGGCGTCGCGAGCATCGACACGGTCGAGCCGATGTTGACCGCCATGTAATAGATCGTGAACGCGCTGTCGATGCGCGCATCGTCGCCTTCGTAGATGCGGCGCACGAGGTTCGCCGCGTTGGCCTTGAACAGGCCGTTGCCGACGACGATCACGCCGAGCGATGCGTACATGTACGCCAGCGCATCGTTCGGGACCGCCAGCATCAGGTAGCCTGCGCACAGCACGGCCGCGCCGATGATCATCGTGCGACGGGCGCCGAGCACCTTGTCGCCGATCCAGCCGCCGATCGACGGCGACGCGTAGACGAGCGCGGTGAACGCGCCCCAGGTCAGGTTCGCATGGCTGTCGGTGAAACCGAGCCTGTCGACCATGAAGAGGACCAGGAGCGCGGCCATGCCGTAGTAGCCGAAGCGCTCCCACATTTCGATGAGGAAGACCGTCGTAAACGATCGGGTTTGAGAAACAGGTGCGTGCATCATCAATCTCGTTTGAAACGGACGGCGCGGATCGCGCGTCGCCTTGGGGGTCGAACTGGCGCCGGAGCACAGTGGCCGGGTAGGCTTTGCGTCGGCGATGGAACAGTCGGGCAGGTCAGCCCGGGCCGGGGTCGGACTCCACCTGGTAAGGTGGTGCGAGGCCCCGACCGGCGCGCGAGTGGTAGCGCTCGCCGGTCCGGTGCGTCAGGTCCGCGCCACTCAGGGAAACTCCCGATATGGCCGCAGCTTTCAGGAACATTTGTCTCATCATCTACTTGTAAGCTTGGCGCCCGGCTCTCGGAACATTCCCGGAGAGCCGCTTGCAGCTTGCCTGTGAAGCAGGCGAGTCTGGCAAGATAGCGCGTCGTTTCGCTCGCTTCGTGCCCTGTTTAGTGCACCGGGCTCAACACCGAAGACGTGTGCGAACCCGAAGATTAAGCTATCTCGAATTAACTTAGTTACTTTCCATCAAACATTTTTTGACGACCACTTTTCGGCCTGCTATGGTTCCCCCCACTGAAAACTCGCGAGCGGCAGACGCTGTCGCACTCGGCAGCAAGATTCGCGCGTTGCGCCAACGTCTCAAGCGCACGCTCGACGACACCGCTACCGCCGCGGGAATTTCGAAGCCGTTTCTGTCTCAGGTCGAGCGCGGGCTCGCGTCGCCGTCGCTGACGTCGCTGGCCGGCATCGCACAGGCACTCGGCGTGACGGTGCAGTACTTCGTGGATACGCCGAGCGAGGAACGCTCGGTCTGTCGAGGCGAGCAGTTGCGCTTCTTCGGGTTCGCCGATTCGGCGAACCTGTTCGCGAGGCTGACGAACGTGTCCGAAGGGCGTCAGCTCGAGGCGATCCTCGTGCGGATGCCGCCGGGGCAGAAGCGCTCGGAGGTGACGACACATGCAGGAGAGGAGTTCCTGTATGTGATTGAAGGGGAAGTGTCGCTGACGCTGGAAGGCAAGACGTTCGTCCTGCAGGCCGGCGACAGTTCGCACTATCAGTCGACGGTCCCGCACAGCTGGGTCAACACCGCGAGTGTCGAGTCGGTCGTGGTCTGGGTCGGTACGCCGAGACTGTTCTAGCGCACAGGTATTCCTTCGTTTCGAAGACGGAATACCTGTCGAAAGAAATGTAAGGAATACTAAGATGCAATACGAGAATCACGGGCCTCCTCAATCGCTGTACCCGTCAGCGTCTCACGCGTAAGCCGCGGCATCCGCCGCGCGACGCTCACCGAAAAACCTTCTCTAGACTGCCACGATGAAATCCTTGCATGCCATGTCGGCCGTGCTGGCCGCGCTCGCCCTGACGACGCCCGCAGCCCGCGCCGTTACCGTTCCGTCGAATGTCACGCTCGCTCCTCAACAGGACCTGACGCGCCAGGTGCCCGCCGAAGTCGAGTCGCTCGACCCGGCGCACATCGAATCGTGGACCGGCAACACGATCGGCCTCGACCTGTTCGAAGGGCTCGCCCGCATCGACGCGAGCGGCCAGGTCGTGCCGGGCGTCGCGCAATCGTGGGAACGCAAGACGCCGCAGACGTGGATCTTCAAGCTGCGCCACGACGCGAAGTGGAGCAACGGCCAGCCCGTGACGGCCGCCGATTTCGTCTATTCGTGGGAGCGCCTCGTCGATCCGAAGACGGGCTCGAAGTACACGATCCTCGTCGAATTCGTGAAGAACTCGAAGGACATCATCGCCGGCAAGGCCGCGCCGACGACGCTCGGCGTGCGTGCGATCGACCCGTACACGCTGGAAGTGACGACCGACGTACCTGTCGCGTTCTTCCCCGAACTGACCGCAATGGCGCCGCTCGCGCCGGTGAACAAGGACACCGTCGCGAAGTTCGGCGATGCGTGGACGCGCCCGGGCAACATCGTCAGCAACGGTGCGTACCAGCTCGCCGACTGGCAGCCGAACAACCGCATCGTGGTCACCAAGGACGCGAAGTACTGGAACGCGCCGAAGGTCGTGATCAACAAGGTCACCTACCTGCCGATCGAAAGCGACGAAACCGCGATGCGCATGTACCAGGCCGGCCAGATCGACTACAGCTACTCGATCCCGTCGGGCATTTTCCAGCAGGTCAGCAAGCAGTTCGGCGGCGAACTGCGCCCGGGTCTGCAGCTCGCGACCTACTACTACTACCTGAACAACAGCGACGCGGCGCTGAAGGACAAGCGCGTGCGCCAGGCGCTATCGATGGTGATCGATCGCGACGTGCTCACGTCGAAGCTCACGCAGGCCGGCGAGAAGCCGATGTACGGCCTGATGCCGAACGGCACGAAGGGCGTGCAGCCGTTCACGCCGGCATGGGCGTCGTGGCCGATGGCCAAGCGCGTCGCGGCCGCGAAGGACTTGCTGAAGCAGGCCGGCTACTCGGATGCGAAGCCGCTGTCGTTCACGCTCACGTACAACACCAACGACCTGCACAAGAAGGTCGCGCTGTTTACCGCATCGGAATGGCGTACGAAGCTCGGCATCAACACGAAGCTCGAGAACGTCGAGTTCAAGGTGCTGATGAAGGAGCGTCATGACGGCAAGGTGCAGATCGCGCGCGACGGCTGGTTCGCCGACTACAACGACGCGATGACCTTCTTCGACCTGATCCGCTGCGGCAGCTCGCAGAACACCGTCGGCTACTGCAACAAGCAGGCCGACGCGCTCGTCGACGAAGGCAACCAGAAGCTCGACGACAAGGCGCGCGCCGCGCTGCTCACGCAGGCGCACGACATGGCGATGAACGACACGCCGATGGTGCCGCTGTTCCAGTACTCGGCCGACCGTCTCGTGAAGCCCTACGTGGGCGGCTACTCGCTGAAGAACGTGATCGACATGCGTGCTTCGCAGGACCTGTACCTGATCAAGCACTGAGCGGAGCGATCATGCTGGCCTACGCATTGAGACGCACGTTGTGGGCGGTGCCGACGATTCTCGCCGTCATCACCGTCTGCTACCTGCTGCTGCATTTCACGCCCGGCGGCCCGTTCGATACGGAGAAGCAGCTGTCCGCGGCGACGCTCGCGAACCTGAACGCGAAGTACCACCTCGACGAGCCGCTGTGGAAGCAGTACCTGCTGTATCTCGGTTCGCTGCTGCACGGCGATCTCGGCCCGTCGTTCCGTTACGTCGACTGGTCGGTGAACGATCTCGTGAAGAAGGCGCTGCCCGTGAGTCTCGGCGTGGGCGGCGTGTCGATCCCGATCTCGATCGTGTTCGGCGTGCTGCTCGGCACCGTCGCGGCCGTGCGTCGCGACAGCCTGATCGACCGCTTCGTGATGCTGATCGGCAACTTCGGCAACGTCGTGCCGCCGTTCGTGCTCGGCCCGGTGCTGGTGTGGATCTTCGCGATCCTGCTGAAGACGTCGGCCGGCAACGGCTGGCTGCCGGCCGGCGGCTGGGGCGACGGCAGCTGGCAGTACCGGCTGCTGCCGATCGTGCTGCTGACCCTCATCAACGTGTCGCTGCTCGCTCGCGTGATGCGCGGCTCGATGATCGAGACGCTGTCGAGCAACTACATCCGCACCGCGCGCGCGAAGGGCCTGCCGGGCGCGACGATCGTGCTGCGCCATGCGCTGAAGCCCGCGCTGATGCCGGTCGTGTCGCTGTTCGGCACGGTCTGCATCACGTCGATCACCGCGGCCGTCGTCACCGAATCGGTGTTCGCGCTGCCGGGGCTCGGGCAGCTCGTCGTGAACGGCGCCATCAACCGCGACTACACGCTGGTGCTGGGCCTCGTCGTGCTGACGACCGTCTGTGCGGTGCTGTTCAACCTGCTGGTCGACCTCGCGTACGCGTGGCTCGATCCGCGCATCCGTTATTGAGCGAGGCAATGCGATGACTCCGACTACGCCTGTCGTCAGTCTGCCCGTGCAGACCGACTCGCCGCCGCGTTCGCGCTCGCCGCTGGCGCTCGCGTTCGCGCGCTTCCTTCACAACCGTGCGGCCGTGTTCAGCCTCGTGCTGCTCGCGCTGATCACGCTCGCGTGCTTCGTCGGCCCGTGGCTGCTCGCGGCCGATCCCGCCGCGAGCGACTGGGGTTCGATCAGCCTGCCGCCGACGCTCGCGAACCAGCACTGGTTCGGCACCGACGAGCTCGGCCGAGACCTGCTCGTGCGCACGCTGATCGGCGGCCGCGTGTCGATCGAGGTCGGCCTGCTCGGCACGCTCGTGTCCGGCCTGTTCGGCGTCGCGTGGGGTGCGACCGCCGGCTTCGCGGGCGGCCGCATCGACTCCGCGATGATGCGCGTCGTCGACATGATGTACGCGATCCCGTACCTGCTGATCGCGATCCTGATGATGACCCTGTTCGGCCGCTCGTTCATGCTGGTCGTGCTGACCATCAGCGCGTTCTCGTGGATCGACATGGCGCGCGTCGTGCGCGGCCAGACGCTGTCGCTGCGCAACCGCGAGTTCGTCGATGCGGCGCGCGCGATCGGCGTGTCTCCGGCGTCAATCGTGCTGCGCCACGTCGTGCCGAACCTGCTTGGTGTGGTCGTCGTGTACGCGACCGTGTCCGTGCCGAACATCGTGCTGACCGAATCGGTGCTGTCGTTTCTCGGCCTCGGCGTGCAAGAGCCGATGACGAGCTGGGGCGTGCTGATCCAGGACGGCGCGCAGAAACTGGAATCGATGCCGTGGCTGCTGCTGGCACCGGCCGTCATGCTCTGCGTGACGCTCTATTGCGTGAACTTCGTTGGCGACGGCCTGCGTGACGCGCTCGACCCGAAGGATCGCTGAAAATGGCTGCCCTGCTGGAAGTTGAAAACCTCGGCGTGCGCTTCACGCGCAAGGACGCGCCGCCGATCGACGCCGTGAGCGGCGTGTCGTTCTCGCTCGAAGCCGGCAAGACGCTCGGCATCGTCGGCGAATCGGGCTCGGGCAAGAGCCAGACCGTGATGGCGCTGCTCGGCCTGCTGGCCGGCAACGGTACGACGACGGGCGCCGCGCGCTATCGCGGCGACAACCTGCTCGAGATGGATACGCGCGCGCTGAACGCGGTGCGCGGCGACCGGATCGCGATGATCTTCCAGGATCCGATGACGTCGCTCAATCCGTTCCTGACGATCGAGCGGCAGATGACCGAGACGCTGCAGTTGCATCGCAAGCTGTCGCGCAAGGAAGCGATCAGGCGCGCGATCGAGGCGCTCGAGTCGGTGCGCATCCCAGACGCGGCGCGCCGCATCCGGATGTATCCGCACGAGTTCTCGGGCGGCATGCGCCAGCGCGTGATGATCGCGATGGCGCTCCTGTCCGAGCCGGAAATCCTGATCGCCGACGAGCCGACCACCGCGCTCGACGTGACCGTGCAGGCACAGATCATCGACCTGCTGCGCGAGCTGAACCGCGAGCGCGGCACCGCGATCGTGCTGATCACGCACGACATGGGCGTGGTCGCCGGCCTCGCGGACGACGTGATGGTCATGTATGCGGGCCGTACCGTCGAATACGCGCCGGCCGAGTCGATCTTCGCCGCGCCGTCGCATCCGTACACGATCGGCCTGCTCAATGCGCTGCCGCGCCTGACCGATGCGGACGATGCACCGCTCATCGCGATTCCCGGCAATCCGCCGATGCCCGGCACCGCGCCGGTCGGCTGCGCGTTCGCGAAGCGCTGCACCTATGCGGAGGAGCGCTGCGGTGCCGCGCGCCCCGCGCTCGAAACCTATGGCGCCATGGGCGCGGTGCGCGCGTGCCACCGGCCGCTGGCCGATCTGACGGGAGGACTGCGATGAGCGTCAATGAACGCCGCGATACCGGCGCGACGGGCGACACGCTGCTGTCCGTCGAGAATCTGAAGGTGCATTTCCGCGTGCCGCTCGGCGGCTATCCGTGGTCGCCGAGGGGCACGCTGCGTGCTGTCGATGGCGTGTCGTTCGACGTGAGGCGCGGCGAGACGGTCGGGCTCGTCGGCGAGTCGGGCTGCGGGAAGTCGACGCTCGCCCGCGCGCTGATCGGCCTCGCGCCGATGACCGCCGGCACCGTGCGCTGGCGCGGCGAAGCGGTGGCGTCCGATCACCTGCGCGGCACCGCGATGCGCCGCGAAGTGCAGATGATCTTCCAGGATCCGCTCGCGTCGCTCGATCCGCGCATGACGATCGAGCAGATCGTCGCGGAACCGCTCGTCACGCACCACGCGGGTCTCGGCCGCACCGAAGTGCGCCGCCGCGTGATCGCGATGCTCGAGCGCGTCGGCCTGAATGCACATCACCTGCTGCGCTATCCCCACGAATTTTCCGGCGGGCAGTGCCAGCGCGTCGGTATCGCGCGTGCGCTGATCGGCGAGCCGAAACTCGTGATCTGCGACGAACCCGTGTCGGCACTCGACGTGTCGATCCAGGCCCAGATCGTGAACCTGCTGCGCGATCTGCAGCGCGAACTGTCGTTGTCCTATCTGTTCGTCGCGCACGACCTGGCGGTGGTGAAGGCCATCAGCCAGCGCGTGCTCGTGATGTATCTCGGCCGCGTGATGGAGTTCGGCACGCGGCATGACGTGTACGGCGTGCCGCAGCACCCGTACACGAAGGCGCTGCTCGATGCGGCGCCGACGCCGGAGCCGGCGCGCGAGCGTGCTCGCCGTCCGATGCTGCTGGCGGGCGAGATGCCCTCGCCGCTGAACCCGCCGTCGGGCTGCGCGTTCCGCACGCGCTGCCCGGTTGCGATCGACGCGTGCGCGCAGGACGTGCCGCTGCCGGAAGTGCGGCAGGGGTCGGCCGCGCGGGTCGCGTGCATCCGCGCGGGCGTGGCGGCGTGAAGTAACGCAGCAAACATAACCAGGCAGGTCGACAGGGGTAAGTGCGGCGCGAACGATCTTCGCGCCGCGGGTACAGGCGCGCCTTTAGCCGGGCAAGCCGGGGGGCCGGGAGCGGATCGCGACCGGCGTGGACGATATCAACACAAGACGAGAATTACGATGAAAAAGCAGAAGACGATCGGGACGGCATCGAAGATGCTGCTTGCATGGGGCCTGCCGGCACTGGCCGGCGTATCGCTGAGCGGCGTCGCCCACGCCGACGACGCGGCCCCGGCACCGCTGACGGTCGCGCAGGCTGCGCCGGCCGCGGGCACGAGCACGGCCGTTGCGCAGGCAACCACCCCGAATGCCATTGTCAACGCCGAAGCGAGCCAGGCCGTCACGCCGCCCGATGAACCGTCTGCGCAATCGAAGGCGAAGGGTTTCATCGCCGACAGCCATCTCGACTTCCTGTTCCGCAACTATTCGGACGTGCTCGACGCGAAGGGCGGCCCGCACCGCCACGCGTGGATCCAGGGCGTGATGGCGAACTTCGAGTCCGGCTATACGTCGGGCCTGGTCGGCTTCGGCGTGGACGCGTCGGTGTATGCGGCACTGAAGCTCGACGGCGGCGCAGGCGCCGGCAGCATGGTGCACATCGCGAAGGGCGGTGGCGGCGCGAACCAGCTCGCGTGGGCGTTCCCCGGCATCTACGACGTGAAGGCGCGCATCTCGAACACGGTGATCAAGTACGGTCTGCAGGCCGTCGACAACCCGTTCATGGAGCAGCACGACAACCGTGCGCTGCCGCCGACGTTCCTCGGTGCGACGATCGTCAGCAATGAATTCAAGAACGTGATGCTCGAAGCCGGTAGCTTCACGAAGAACGATGCGCGCGGCCATACGACGCTCACGAACCTCACGACCCAGTACGGCGGCACGCGCATCAACCGCCTGACCTACGTCGGCGGTACGTGGGACTACTCGCCGAACGGCGAAGTCGCGCTGTACGCGAACCAGGCCGACGACGTATGGCACCAGTACTACGCGTCGGTGAAGCACAGCATCGGCAGCACGCAGACGATCAAGTGGACGGGCTTCGGCAACGTCTATTCGACGCATGACACGGGCGACGCGCTGCAGGGCAAGATCGACAACAACGCATACAGCTTGTCGCTGGCGGCGCAGCACGGCCCGCATGAGCTGCTGCTCGGCTATCAGCAGATCCTGGGCGACCAGTTCTTCGACTACCTGAACGAAACGAACGGCATCTTCCTGACCAACTCGATGGACGTCGACTACAACGCGCCGCACGAAAAGTCGTTGCAGCTGCGTTACACGTTCTACGGCAAGGAAGCGGGCCTGCCGGGCTTCAAGGCGATGATCTGGGGCGTGACGGGCTGGGGTGCGGACGGCAGCGCGGGCGCGGCGAACGACCCGACCAGGTCGAGCATCTACTGGAGCAACGGAGCGCCGGTGCAGGGCCGTCACCACGAGTTCGGCTTCATCCCGTCGTACACGTTCCAGAGCGGCAAGCTGAAGGACACGAAGGTCACGTTCATCGCGATGTGGCACAACGGTTCCGCGCACTACTCGGACGCGACGAACCGCGAGTACCGCCTGGTCGTGAACGTGCCGCTGCACGCGTTCTGATCGAAGGGGGACGCAAGGTCCCCCGCGGTATGTTCCGTTTCGCGCGGCCCGGCCTGCGGTCAGTCCGATCAGGCCGGCTTGTGCAAGCCCGCCACCGGATCGTTCGCGGCGGGCATGTCTTCCAGCAGCGACGTGAGCTGGCGGCCCGTGTCGCGCCATGCGTCGAGGCCGCCACGCAGCGGCAGCGCATCGGTAAAGCCTGCATCGAGCAGGCGCTTGGCCATCAGCGCGGCCGTTACTTCGTTCGGGCACGAGCAGTACACGACGAACTTCTGCGAGAGCGGGTAGCGCGCGATGATGTCTTCGATGCGCCGCTCGTCCGCGAACTGCGCACCGGGAATCGTGAACGGGTCGAGCTTGCGGTGCTCGGGCGAGCGTACGTCGAGGACCACCGGCGCCGCCGGGTCGCGCAGCAGCAGTTCGAGCTCGTCGACGCCGATCCGTGCGCTCGCGAGCTGGCGGATCAGCGCGCGGCGGCGCATCCAGCGCACGGCTGCGTAGATCGCCAGCAGCGCGACGATCACCAGCAGCACCGCACGGCCGAGCCGGCTCGCGCCGGCGAACAGCCAGTCGATCTGCCGGTAGAACACGAGCCCCGCCACCAGCCCGACGATCGTCCACAACGCGGCACCGAGCGCGTCGTAGCCGGCGAACGTGCGATAGCGCGTGCCGAGCGCGCCGGCCATCGGCACGGACACGAGCGACAGGCCGGGAATGAAGCGTGCGACCGCAAGCACACGCACACCGTAGCGGCCGAAGAAGCGTTCCGTCTTCTTCACGCAGGTATCGCGCGACAGCGACAGCCGGCAGATCGTCTTCAGCGTCGCGCCGCCGTAACGCCGCCCGGCGAGATACCACGCCGTGTCGCCGATCAGCGCACCGAGCACCGACAGCGCGATCACCGTCACGAGCTGCGAGCCGATCATCTCCGGATGCATCGCGGCCATTGCGCCGAACAGCACGAGCGTCGGCATCGCCGGCACCGGCAGGCCGATGGCCGCCGCAAGCACGTTGGCGAAGACGAGAAGCGGCCCGTATTGGGCGACGAGGTCACGGAGCATGACGGCTGGCCGAAAAGGATGCGCAAGAGAGGATGCGCAGATGGGCCGATTATCGGCCATTTTCAACCTGGTGGCGGGAACGACGGAAAGCGCCTGACGGCGACAGGGAGATGTCGGTGAGCCGACGCGCGGAGCGCGGCTCACCATTCGAAATCAGGAGGGGGTGCGGGCGAGCGATGCGGCGCCGTGGTTTTCGCCGGGCAGCTCGGCGCCGTGCGAGCGGATCGCCGCGACCAGTTCGGCCGGCGTGATCTCGTAGCGGACCTCGCGGTGGATGCCGGGCTTGCGTTCGTCGATCTCGATCAGCAGCACGCTTTTGCCGTCGCCGGTCGCTTCGAGCCGGAGCGAGCGCAATTCGCGGCCGTCGGCCGGGTCGTGTTCGGTGAGCAGGGTCATTGCCCCGGATGAGCCGGAAGTGCGCATCGAACCTATCCTCGTGTCGTGGATGCCTGGTTGGCGAAGATGTCGTTGTTGAGTACAGCTTTGCTGAAGTTTAACGCGAACGGGCCGCAACACGGAGCATTTTCGTGGGCTCGAAATGAGGGCTGCACCACCTATCCTTCTGATGTTTGGGCCGCGCCGGGCGGGCGTTTCAGCCGGATCGGGCCGCGCGGCGAGCGGCGCCCGGCCGGGGCGCTCCCGACCGGGCAGCGGCAGTGCCGTCAGAAGCGGTCGGCCAGCCCCATCGCCGGGTCGCTGACCGAGTGGCGGCCCGTTTCGACGCGGCCGGCCACGCGGCGCGAGAAGCTCGCATCGCTGTCCGCGGTGACCACGAAGTCGTACCAGTGCCCGGTCGAGTCGAGCGTCCAGCGCAGCTCCGACTGGCTGCCGGCACGCACCGTGGCCGTCCACGTCGTGCCCGCGTCGTTGCCGTGCCCGCGCCCCTGGCCGTTGCCGTCCTGGTTGCCGCGACCGTCGTGCGCGCCATGGCCGGACAGCGCGCCGTACACCTTGTTCGACTTCACCGTGAAGCGCACCGTGCCGCCGCCGTCGTTGCGCAGCCGCAGATGCAGGTTGCCGCTTCCGCCCGCATAGCCGACCCGCACTTCCGGCTGCGGTGCGCGCGGGCCCGCGAGCCGGGCCAGGTCGCCGGTGAAGCGGCGGTGATAGCCATTCGGGCCGAGCACCCACAGGTCATATTTACCGCCGTCGTCGGCCTGCGCCGCCCAGTCGCCGCGCAGCGCCTTGCCCGGTTCGACGACGTAGCGGCGCGGCACGCGGTCCAGGTGCAGCTTGTCGTACACGTGGAACACCGCCGCCGCGCGGCCCGTGTTCGCGAACTTCAGCGTGACGGTGCCCTTGCCGGCGTCAGCCTGCGCGCTCGCATGCAGCTCGTACGGCAGTGCCCGCGACGGGCGCACGCCGGTGGCCTGCGCGGGCAGCGACGGGGCGGTCGGCGGCGTGATTTTCGGCGCGGCCTGCTGCGTGGCGCTCAGCGCGTCGACCTGGCTTTTCGTCGTGCGGCCCGCGAGCGTCGGCAGCGGTTCGTTGTTCGGCGCGCGGAAGTTGAACGCGCTCGTCAGGTCGCCGCACACCGCGCGGCGGTACGCGCTGATCTGCGGCTCCACGACGCCGAAGCGTTTCTCGAGGAAGAGCAGCGTCGACGTATGGTCGAACACCTGCGAGTTCACCCAGCCGCCGCGGCTCCACGGCGATACCACCCACATCGGCACGCGCGGGCCCGGGCCGTACGGACGCCCGTCGGCCGCCGGCTGGCTCGACGTGGCCGGCGCGAAGTCGTGGTACTCGACGGCCACGTCGGCGTTCGCGAGCGTATGGCCGCCCGCGAGCGTGCCGTCCGCGTTACGCGATGGCACGGCCGGCGACGGCATATGATCGAAGAAACCGTCGTTCTCGTCGTAGTTGATCAGCAGTACGGTCTTGCTCCATACGTCCGGATTCGCGGTGAGCGCATCGAGCACCGCCTGCACGTACCATGCGCCCTGCGCGGGGCTCGACGGCCCCGGATGTTCGCTGTACACCGACGGCGGGACGATCCACGACACTTCGGGGAGCGTGCCGTTGCGGATGTCGTCGCGGAAGGTTTCGAGGAAGCCGTACGGCATCGTGTTGCCGAAGCCCTTCGCGAGCGGACTCAACGGATCGTCGATCGCCGGATCGTAGAACGCGCCGGCCGCCGTCACCGGCTGCGTGATGTCCGTCGACGCGACGTAGACGGGCCGGCGCGCGGCGGGCATCTGTTCGATGGCGGCGCGCCAGTGGCGAAAGCTCATCATCTCGTTGCAGCCGAAGTTGTCGATCAGGCTCTGGTAGACCTTCCATTTCACGCCGGCCTGCTGCAGCCGGTCGGCGTAGGTCGTCCACGTCCACCCCTGGCTCGACGGGCCGATGTCGTTGCCGCCGTTGAACTGGTTGTTCAGCGCGGCGAGCTTCACGCGGCTGCCGTCGGCCGGGCTGATGCCGTTCGGGCCGTTGGTGCCGCTCCAGTAGAACAGGCGGTTCGCGATCGTGCCCGTGTGCATCCCGCAGTGATAGTGGTCGCACAGCGTGAACGCGTCGGCGAGTGCGCGCTGGAACGGCACTTCCGCCGCGTCGTAATAGCCCATCGACAGCGGCGTCTTCGCGTCGGGCCAGCGGTTCATCCGGCCGTGGTCCCACGCGGCCTGCGCGTCGGCCCACGTGTGCGGCGTGCCGCCCGCGCGCTGCGCGTTGCCCTGGCTCGCGTCGAGATGGTACGGCGTGAAGGTCGTCGCGGGCGTCGTTTGCGTATACGTCTGGTAGAACACGTCGCGACCGTTCGGCGACGGCACCGCGAAGCGGTCGCCATAACCGCGCACGCCCTTGAAGGTGCCGAAGTAGCCGTCGAACGCACGGTTCTCCATCATCAGCAGCACAACGTGCTTGACGTCGTGGAGCGTACCCGTTTCGTGAAACGCGGGAATCGCGAGCGCGCGGCGGATGCTCGGCGGAAACGCCGACAGCGCGGCGGCGGCGAGGCCTGAAGTGGCGGTCTTCTGAAGGAATGTGCGGCGTGACGTCATGGCGTTCGGATCCTGTGATGGTGGGTGCGCGCTCGACCGGGTCCAGCAGCACCCCATGCGTCGTCCCCCCCGGGACGATCCGCGATGCATGTGCGTTCGAATGCGTCGGCCGTTGTCGCGCTCCTGCGCACCGCACGCATCGTGTGCGCGGGGGAGGATGTCGGCACGTGCCGGCCCGTTGAGTGACGATCAGGGCGCGGCCAGTCTAGGGAGCGGAGATGACGTCGACGTGATGCGGACATGACTTAGTCCACTCGCACAGATGATGTTGCGTGCGCAACGAATTGTCTGCTGTCGAAGCGGTCTCGAGGTGGCAGGAAATTACCGGTTTGCGCGAGCGGTATCGGGCACAAATTGCCGATTGCGTGATGTCTGCATGAAGGCTGCGTGACGCCGTGTCGTTGTGCATGCAACGGCACCGGGTAATTCGGCGGCCATGTTTCATTCGCGTGAAATCGGATAAGCTCGATGCGCTGTTGCGTATCCGCAGCAGCATTCCCGCGACCGATACTTTCGACTCTACCCAGTCATGACCGATATCACCATCCGGCACGGCGAGATGCACGACATCGACGCGATCCGGCAAATCGTCGCGCATCCTGCGGTGTACCTCAACACGTTGCAGCATCCATATCCGTCGCACGAGAAATGGCGGCAGCGGCTCGAACGCATTCGCGAACACGGCGTGAGCCTCGTCGCCGAAATCGACGGTTCGGTGGTCGGCCATCTCGGGCTGCATCCCGAACAGAACCCGCGCCGCCGTCACGCCGCGTCGCTCGGGATGATGGTCGATGCGTCGCATCACGGCCGCGGTGTCGGCACCCGGCTGCTCGCGGCGGCGATCGAGCTCGCCGAAAACTGGCTGAACATCACGCGCATCGAACTGACCGTGTTCGTCGACAACGTTGCGGCGGTCGCACTGTACGAAAAGCACGGATTCCGCATCGAAGGTGAAGCGCCGGACTATGCGTTGCGCGATGGTGCGTATGCGTCGGTGTACCAGATGGCACGGGTCAAGCCGCGACGGTAGAGGACGCGCGCGCGATGCCGCGCGTCATGTTCATTCGAGAATGCGTTCGTTTCAGGTGGCCGCGTGAATCGTCTCGTCGAGCGATTTTCCGGCCGCCGCGAATGTGTACGAGCGACAGGCGTGCGTACGCATTCGCGACGGCGGACACGCTGACTGACGCAGGGCCGTACGACGCATCCGATGCGTTGTTGAAGGCCGGATTGCCGCGTTCGTCGACGCCGTAGTACTTCATGTCAAGGTTCGCCGCGAATGCGAATGCGCGCGGCGACAAGGCCGCGGCGCTCGACGGGTATCGCGAGGCCTGCGATTCGGCGAGCGGATCGGTGACGAAGTCGCGCTGGGGCGCGACTTGTTTCGCGAATGCAATTGCGCTGCGCCGGACGATTCGGCGCGGATCGAAGGGATCGCCGCAAGTGTGCTTGCGCGGGCCGGCAAGACTCGGGATGTGTTTTGCGGGGCGAACCTGCGTACGCAGATCAAGGCCGTCACGCAGTTGAATCAGTGGTGCGGCGGCGCACGATGTGTCGGTCCGGTCGGTCGTCAGGCAGTTCGACGGGGTGTGCGCGAAGCTGCCGGTGGGTGATCCGCAGGCAGCGACGTGCGCGACGCTGATCCGGCCCGTGAAGGCGTGACGCTGTAACGGCGGGCGAACCGTCGGGCGAGCCGGGTGCCGCGTTGCTTCGGTTACTGGCCCGACTCCGACGACGCGCCGCGCGCGCTGCCGTAGCCGGCACCCTGCTGCCGCGCGATCTTCGCTTCGGCGGAAACGATGCTGGCCGGGTAGAACCAGTCGCTCGACTGGAAGCCGGCCTGCTTGAGCGCCTTCACTTCGGCGCGAACCTGTGCCCGCGTGAGCGGCGCGTTCGACTGCGCTTGCGCAGCGAGCGGGGCGGATACGGCCAGGGCGATGGCAACTGCATGGATCAGGCGCTTCATGATCTGGACCTCCATGTTTTCGACGGGGCGGCCGGCCTTCGTTCGACGAAGCGGCTGCGGTTGAAAAGAGTGTAGGCCCGGCCGCGCGCGGGAAAAATGCGATCGCTCCCAACGCAGTGTTCTGCTGCCGGCAACAATGGGTGG
>NZ_JAGIXF010000094.1:0-21085 GCF_021483755.1 Burkholderia sp. WTPI3
TCGAGCGTGATGCGGCGCGATCCGCGCCCTTGGCCATCGTCGACGGGCAGTGCGTCCGTGCCGCGCCACAGCAGCTCGGACACCGCATCGCGCAGCGTGCGGGTCGCGGCGATCGGTTCGCCTTCCGCGTGGCCGGGTTCGGCCACCGCATCGATCGCCGTCAGCGCGAGCAGGCGCAGCGGCCGATCGACGCCCGCGACGAGCTGTTCGACGACGCCCGCCGCCGGCCTGCCGAGAATCTCGGCGGGCGATGCCACCTGCAGCAGCCGGCCGCCGTCCATCACCGCGATCGTGTCGCCGAGTTTCAACGCTTCCTCGATATCGTGCGTGACGATCACGACCGTGATGCCGAGGCGGCGCTGCAGCGCGTACAGATCGTCTTGCGCCTTGTTGCGGATGATCGGATCGAGCGCGCCGAACGGCTCGTCCATCAGCAGCATCGCGGGCTCCGCCGCGAGCGCGCGCGCGACGCCGACGCGCTGCTGCTGGCCGCCCGACAGCGCGTGCGGCAGCTTGTCCGCGAATTCGGACGGTGCGAGGTGAAACAGTTCGAGCAATTCGCGCACGCGCGCGTCGATGCGCGCGGACGGCCAGCCGAGCAGGCGCGGCACGGTCGCGATATTGCGCGCGACGCTCCAGTGCGGAAACAGGCCGTGTCCCTGGATCACATAGCCGATGCGCCGCCGCAGTTGCTCGGGCGGCACGCTGGCGGTGTCCATGCCGTCGATGCGGATCGTGCCGCTCGTCGGCGCGATCAGCCGGTTGATCATCCGCAGCAACGTCGACTTGCCGCTGCCCGATGCGCCGACGAGCGCGGTGATCGTGCCTTGCTGCATCGTCAGCGACACGTCGTCGACGGCGACGATGTCGCCGAAGCGTTTGCCGATGCGGTCGATCTCGATCATGCGGTACGTCCCTTCGCGAGCGTGGTCGCGGCTTCGAACACGACGGCGGCCGCCAGCGCGAGCGCGATCGTCGGGATCGCGCCGAGCAGCACGAGATCGGCTGCCGATTGCCCGATCCCCTGGAAGATGAAGGTGCCGAACCCGCCGCCGCCGATCAGCGCGGCGACCGCGGTCAGGCCGATGTTCTGCACGAGCACGATGCGCACGCCGCTCAGGATCACCGGCAGCGCGAGCACGAGATCGACGCGCAGCAGCCGCTGCGCGCGCGTCATGCCCATCGCGCGTGCCGCCTCGCTCACGTGCTCCGGCACCTGCGCGAGCCCGACCACGACGCTCGACGCGATCGGCAGCAGCGAATAGAGGAACAGCGCGAGCGCGGCCGGCGCAACGCCGATTCCGCGGATGCCGAGCGCGGCCGCGAGGGGCACGTGCGCGGCGAGCAGGCCGAGCGGCGCCATCATCAGCCCGTACATCGCGATGCTCGGGACTGTCTGCACGATATTGAGCACCGGCATCACGACGGTGCGCACCGGCGCGACGCGCGCGCATGCGATGCCGAGCGGCACGCCCGCGACGAGCGCGGCGGCGACCGAGCCGCCCGCGAGCGACACGTGGCGGATCGCTTCGCGCCAGAAGTCGTCGCTGCGCACCGCATATTCGCGCATCACGGAAAGGCCGTCCCACCAGCCGCTCGCAAGCGGCACCGAAATCGCCGCGATCGCGACGACGAGCGCGGCGAGCCGGCGCCACGGGCCGAACGCGAGCCGCGCGAGCGCGTCGGCGACGAGCACGGCCCAGGCGAACAGCAGCAGCCAGACGCCTGCGGCGGGCGACACGCGCGCGAGCATGTCGTCGGGCGTGACGACGTGCGTTGCCGCCGCGCCGACCGCATACGCAAGCGTCGCGAGCCATGCGCAGCCGGCCGTGAGCCGCCATGCGGGGCGGCTCGCCGTCATCGCCCACAGCGCGCCGGCGATCCACAGCGCGGCGAGCGCGGCTCCGTGCACCGCGGGCAGCGCCGCGAACACCGACAGCCCGGTGCCGGCCGCGATGCGGTTCGGGCGCAGCACCATGAACGGCAGGCCGAACACCGCGACGATCGTCAGCACGCCGATCAGGACGCCGACCTTGTCGAGCGTCACGCGCCGCGCGGACACCGCCGCGCGATCCGTCATTTGATGAAACCCTTCGACTTCAGATAGCTCTTGGCCACGCCGGCCGCAGGCTCGCCGTTGATCTGGATGCGCGCGTTCAACGTCTGCAGCGTCTTCAGGTCGAGGCTGGCGAACACCGGCTTCAGATAGTCGGCGATTTGCGGATGCGCCTTCAGCACGGATTCGCGAATTACCGGCGTCGGCGCATAGACGGGTTGCACGTGCTTGTCGTCGTCGAGCACGACGAGGCCGCTCGATGCGATGCCGCCATCGGTGCCGTACACCATCGCCGCGTTCACGCCGTCGGTCTGGTTCGCGGCCGCCTTGATCGTCGCGGCCGTGTCGCCGCCCGACAGCACGACGAGCTGGTCGGGCTTCAGCTTGAAGCCGTAGGCCTTCTCGAACGACGGCAGCGCGGACGCGCTGTTCACGAATTCGGCCGATGCCGCGAGCTTCACCTTGCCGCCGCCCGCCACCCACTTGCCGAAGTCGGAGAAGGTCTTCAGATGCTGCGACTGCGCAACCGGCGCGAGCACGGCGATGCCCCACGTGTTGTTCGCGGGCGCCGGTGCGAGCCACACGAGATGGTTCGCCGCGTAGTCGAGCTTCTTCGCGGTGTCGTAGCCCTGGGCCGCGTTCTTCCACACGGGGTCGTCGGCCTTGTTGAAGAAGAACGCGGCGTTGCCGGTGTATTCGGGGTAGATGTCGATCTCGCCGCTCGTGAGCGCCTTGCGCACGATCGGCGTCGCGCCGAGCGCGATCTTTTCGGTGACGGGGATGCCGTGGGCCTTCAGCACCTGTGCGATGACGTTGCCGAGCAGGTTGCCTTCGGTGTCGATTTTCGACGACACCACGACGGGCGTGTCGGCATGCGCGCCGGGTGCAACGACAGCGGCGGCGAGCGCGAGGCCCAGTATCCGGGCGGGCAGGGCGAGCTTCATCGGGGCCATTCTCCAGAACGGGGACGTACGCCGAAAGTTACTTGAGTGAGTCGGCTTTGGCAAACCGCGTGAGGCGGCGCGCCCACAGTGCGCGTGGGGGTAACCCGCGTGCGTCACGCGCCGTTGTTACACTGGAACGTATTCCCGCCTGCGGACATTTCCTGACATGAAACCCGAGTTGCTGGTCCTCATCGCGTTGCGCGGCGACGCGCATCGCCTGATCGCCGCGTCATACGACGTGCACTACGCACCGACCGCCGACGAGCGCGAGCGCGCGATCGCCGCACACGGCGGCACCGTTCGCGCGGTGCTGACCAACGGCAGCACGGGTCTGGCCGCCGCCGACATCGATCGCCTGCCGCAGCTCACGTTCGTCAGCGCGCTCGGCGCAGGCTACGAGCACATCGACGTCGCGCACGCGAAGGCGCGCGGCATCACCATGGTTACGGGTGCAGGCACCAACGACGATTGCGTCGCCGATCACGCCTTTGCGCTGCTGCTCGCCGTCGTGCGCGGGGTGGTGCGGCTCGATGCGGCAACGCGCGACGGTGTGTGGCGCGATGCGCTGCAGATGCCGCCGAATGTGTCGGGCAAGAAGCTCGGGATCGTCGGCCTCGGCAAGATCGGCGAGAAATGCGCGCGTCGCGCGGCCGGCTTCGATATCGAGATCGGTTATCACAACCGTTCCGAAAAGCCCGTGCCGTACCGCTTTTTCGACCGGCTCGACGCGCTTGCGCAGTGGGCCGATTTCCTGATTGTCGCGACGCCCGGCGGCGCGAATACTCACCATCTGATCGACCGCGCGGTGCTCGATGCGCTGGGGCCCGACGGGTTTCTCGTCAACGTGTCGCGCGGCAGCGTCGTCGATACCGCTGCTTTGGCGGATGCGTTGCGCGAGCGGCGCATCGCGGGCGCCGGGCTCGACGTGTACGAAGGCGAGCCGGCGCCGCCGCGCGCGCTGACCGAGCTCGACAACGTCGTTCTGACACCGCACATGGGCGGCTGGTCGCCGGAGGCGCTCGATCGCTCGGTGCGGCAGTTTCTCGACAACGCCGCGCGGCACTTCGCCGGGGAGCCGGTGCTGACGCCCGTGTAGGCACGGGCCGTGCGCGGCGCTAGCGCGTCAGCCTCGATTTCGACGCGCTCGCCGATTGCACGCCGGACGGCAGCATCAGCATCGGTTCCCACGAGACCGCGCAACGGCGTGCCGCTTGTGCTGCCTGTACCGATGACGCCTATTCGTCGCGCAGCGCTTCGGCTGGCCGTACGCGTGCGGCGCGCCAGCTCGGGTACAGCGTCGCGACGCACGACATCAGGAATGCGGCCGCGGCGATCGCGATCACGTCGGCCGTCGCGAGTTCCGACGGCAGCGCACCGAGGAAATACACGGACGGCGTCAGGAAGCGGATGCCGAGTAGCCGCTCGGGCGCCGGCGGTACGTCGGAATGCTCGTCGCGTGACCGGCGTTGGTCAGCGGCGCCCGCGCATCCACATAGGGCGCGACGGCGCAACCCGTAGTGTTCCGTAACGATTTGCGAGGCGGGCAGCCCCCAGTCGGGCAGCGTGCCGGACGGCGAGAAGATCTCCACGTGCGCGAGCACTGACAGCATCCGGTCGCACACCTCGGTGCGAAAGCTGTTCATTACCGACAGCACGACGATCAGCGCGGCGCCGGCGATGAGCGACACGAAACCGTCGCCGGCCGCGCGACGCCCGCCGTGCGCATGGCGCAGGCGGGTCTGCCATTCGAACGGGCGTTTCACGGCGGCTCCTTTCAATTTGATTCGAGTCACGACGCGCCGCGCATTCCAGCGAACGCGGCGGGCTCGCGTGCAGCGGGTGGCGGCGCACGCGACGTCGCCTGCCCGGCCGGCTGGCCGGGCATGGCGCGGCGTCGCGCACCCGCACGCCGATATTTCCAACGTTTCGGCTGTAGCAGATAATGGCGCGCAGCATCCGGTCGAACATACCAAGCATTCACGGCGCAACCGGGCCGCGCCGTTACAGACCTGCAACAGTTCGGGGCACGCCGCCGCGTCGGGCAGCACGTCCGCGACAAGGAAACAACAATGGATTTGCTGCGTTTTCTGCTGCTCCTGCCGATTCGTGCGGCGGGCTTCGTCTGGCGCCTGCTCGGCCGCGTGCTGCGGCCGCTCGTGGGCGACGTGTCGTGGACCGCGCCCGCCTGGGCGGGCATCACCGCTGCGGCGGTGCGGCGCCGCCCGTGGCATGCCGGCGGCATCGTGCTGGCCGCCGCCGCGCTCGGCTACGGCGGGTACTGGTTCAAGCACCGACCGAAGCCGCCCGAGCCCGAAACCGTCAGTCTCACCGTGAAGGCGCCGGCCATCACGACCTACGAGGTCGACGACAGCGACAAGCCGAAAATCACCGTGCATCCGCTCGAGGTGGCATTCTCGCGCTCGGCTGCGCCGATCGAACGAGTCGGCAAGCCGGCCGGGCAGGGCATCGAGATGACGCCCGCGCTCAAGGGCGCATGGGAATGGGCCGACGACAGGACGCTGCGCTTCACGCCGGCGGCCGACTGGCCGGTCGGCGCGCATGTCGAGGTGAGCTTCTCGGTGCACCAGGTGTTCGCACCGCAGGTGCGCATGCACGACGACCACTTCGCGTTCGATATCCCGGCCTTCAGCGCGACGTCGGGCAACAACGAGTTCTACCAGAACCCCGACAATCCGGCGGAGAAACAGGCGCTGCTGCAGTTGCGCTTCAACTATCCGGTCGATCCGGCCGAGTTCGAGAAGCGGATCGGCCTCGTGCTGGTCGGCCGCGACGGCAAGAACGCGACGCCGCTGCGCTACACGGTCAACTACGACAGGACGAAGACGAGCGCGTGGGTCTACTCGCAGCCGCTCGAGATCCCGCACGATCCGCTGGCGGTGCGGCTCGACGTCGACAAGGGCGTGAAAAGCGCGCGCGGCGGCGACGGCACGCCGCAGGCGCTGCACGCATCGGTCGACGTGCCGGGGCTCTACAGCCTGTCGATCGGCAACATCGCGCCGACGCTTGTCGACAACGAGCGCTACGAGCCCGAGCAGGTGCTCGTCGCCGAAGCGTCCGACGGCGTGCGCAGCGGCGACCTCGCCGCGCGCGCGAAGGCGTGGGTGCTCCCCAGGCGCAAGCCGGGCGCCGATCAGTCGGAAGACGATCCGCCGTACGAATGGAACGTGGACGACATCAGCGACGCGGTGCTGAAGCAATCGAAGCCGCTGCCGCTCGAAGTCGTGCCGACCGAGAACGATTTCGCGACGCTGCAGAGCTTCAAGTATCACGCGACGCCGGGCGACCGCATCGTCGTGCGCTTCGCGGGCGACCTGAAGTCGGCGGGCGGCTATCTGCTCGGCGCGCCGGTCACGACCGCGTTCACCGTGCCCGACTATCCGAAGCTGTTGCGCTTCATGGCCGACGGTTCGTTGCTGTCGATGAGCGGCAGCAAGCGGCTGTCGGTCGTGTCGCGCAACCTGCCGGGGATGAAGGTCGAGATCGGCCGCGTGCTGCCCGACCAGATCCAGCATCTCGTGAGCTTCAACAACGGCACGTATGCGCGGCCCGAGCTGTCGTATTCGTTCAGCGAGGATCACATCGTCGAGCGTTTCGTGCAGACGCGGGCGTTCCCGGCCGGCGACCCCGGCAAGGCCCGTTACGAAGGCGTCGATCTCGGCCAGTACCTGCAGGGCGGCAAGCGCGGCGTGTTCCTGCTGCACCTGTCGAAGTACGATCCGGCCGCCGGGAAGAAGAAAGCCGGCGACGCGACGGATAGCGATGCATCGTCCGACGACGGCAACAACCAGGATCAGTCCGACAACGCCGATTCGGGCGACGGCAACGGCAATGGCGACGACGGCGACAACGCGATCGGCGACACGCGCCTGATCGTCGTGACCGACCTCGGGATGCTGGTCAAGCGCGCGCTCGACGGCAGCCAGGACGTGTTCATCCAGTCGATCCGCAACGGCCGGCCGGTTGCGGGCGCAACCGTCTCGGTGCTGGCGGTCAACGGGCAGGCGCTGTTTACGCAGACCACGAGCGCCGACGGCGTCGTGCATTTCCCCGCGTTCAAGGGGCTCGATCGCGAGAAGCGTCCGCAGCTTTACGTCGTGAAGAAGGACAGCGACCTGTCGTTCCTGCCCGTCGCGGGCCGCGACCGCCAGCTCGACTTCTCGCGCTTCGACGTCGACGGCGAGCGCAACGCGACCGGCCAGGGGCAACTGTCGGCGTACCTGTTCTCGGATCGCGGCCTGTACCGGCCCGGCGATCCGTTCCACATCGGCCTGATCGTGCGGGCGGCGAGCTGGGCGCGCAGTCCGGCCGGCGTGCCGTTGCAGGCGGAGATCGTCGATCCGCGCGGGATCACCGTCGAGCGCAAGCCGGTGACCGTCGACGCGACGGGCTTCACCGAGCTCGGCTATACGACGACCGAAACCGCGCCGACCGGCACGTGGACGGTCAACCTGTACATCGTCAAGGACGGCCAGCCGGGCGACGAGCCGATCGGCAGCACGACGGTGCAGGTGAAGGAATTCCTGCCCGACCGGATGAAGGTCGACGCGAAGCTGTCGCAGCAGGTCGTCGAAGGGTGGGTGAAGCCGAAGGGGCTGAAGGGCGTCGTCGATGCGCAGAACCTGTTCGGCACGCCGGCCGAGAAGCGTCGCGTTGCCGCGACGCTGACGCTGCGCCCGGTGTGGCCGTCGTTCCGTAGCTGGCAGGGGTACCGCTTCTTCGACGCACGGCGCGCGAAGGAAGGCTATACGACGACGCTGCAGGACGGCACGACCGACGACAAGGGCCATGCGGAGTTCGATCTCGACCTCGACAAGTACGCGGACGCGACCTATCAGCTCTACTTCCAGGCGAAGGCGTACGAGGCGGAAGGCGGTCGCAACGTCGCCGCGAATGCGCAGACACTCGTGTCGAACAACGACTGGCTCGTCGGCTACAAATCGGTCGACGATCTCGGCTACGTGAAGCGCGGCAGCCCGCGCACGGTGCGGCTCGTCGCGATCGATCAGGGTGCGAAGGCGATCGGCGTGAAGGATCTGCGCGCGCAGCTCGTCGAGGAGCGCTACGTGTCGGTGCTGACCAAGCAGGACTCCGGCGCATACAAATACGATTCGCGCCTGAAGGAGGTGCCCGTCGACGACAAGCTGCTGACGATTCCGGCGGCCGGCCTCGACTTCGCGCTGCGCACCGACAAGCCGGGCAGCTATGCGCTCGTGATCCGTCGCGCGGACGGCACCGCGGTGAACCGGATCGAGTATTCGGTCGCGGGTGACGCGAACGTCACGCGTTCGCTCGACCGCAACGCGGAGCTGCAGGTGAGCCTCGCGAAGCACGACTACAAGCCGGGCGAGCAGGTGGAGATCGCGATCCGCGCACCGTATGCGGGCAGCGGGCTGATCACGATCGAGCGCGACAGGGTGTATGCGCACGCATGGTTTCATGCGGACACGACGAGCTCGATCCAGCACATCACGGTGCCGGCCGGGTTCGAGGGCAACGGCTACATCAACGTGCAATACATCCGCGATCCGTCGTCCGACGAAATCTTCATGAGCCCGCTGAGCTACGGCGTCGTGCCGTTCTCGGTGAACCTCGACGCGCGCCGCAATGCGTTGACGGTCGACACGCCCGCGCTCGTGAAGCCGGGCGACACCGTCAACTTCACCGTGCATTCGGCGAAACCCGCAAAGGTCGTCGTGTTCGCGGTCGACGAAGGGATCCTGCAGGTCGCGCGCTACAAGCTCGGCGACCCGCTGAAATTCTTCTTCCGCAAGCGGATGCTCGAGGTCGGCACGTCGCAGATCCTCGACCTGATCCTGCCGGACTTCGAGAAGCTGATGGCGATGGCCGCGCCCGGCGGCGACGCCGACGACGCGATCGGCCGCCAGTTGAACCCGTTCAAGCGCAAGCGCGACAAGCCGGTCGTCTACTGGTCGGGGATCGTCGACGTGAACGGCGACACGCGCCTGAGCTACACGGTGCCGGATTACTTCAACGGCAAGCTGCGCGTGATGGCCGTGTCGGTGTCGCCGGACCTGGTCGGCACGTTCGAAGGCGCGACGACGGTGCGCGGCGATTTCGTGCTGTCGCCGAACGTGCCGACGACGCTCGCGCCGGGCGACGAGGCCGACGTCAGCGTCGGTGTCGCGAACAACCTGACGGGCGTCGGCAACCAGCCGGTGCCGGTCGCGGTCACGCTGAAGACGGGCCCGCAGCTGCAGGTGATCGGCGCGGCCACACAGAACGTCGCGCTCGCGCCGCAGCACGAGGGCGTCGCGCTGTTCCGCGTGAAGGCAACCGACACGCTCGGCTCGGGCGCGCTGTCGTTCGGCGCGCGCTACGGCGCAAAGGGCGCGCAGCAGCGCGTGGACGTGTCGGTGCGGCCGGCCGCCGCGTTCCGCACGCAGCTCGACATCGCGCGGCTCGATCCGGGCAAGAAGGCGAGCGTGCCGAACCTGCGATCGATGTACGACGCGTATGCGTTGCGCGACGCGAGCATCTCGACCGCGCCGCTCGTGCTGTCCGAAGGGCTGTCGTCGTATCTCGTCAATTTCGAGCACTACTGCAGCGAGCAGATGGTCAGCGCGGTCGTGCCGCGCGTGTTCGCGTCGAAATGGCTGTCGGTGCGCGCGCTGACGAGCCCGATGCATGCGCCCGAGGCCGGTGCCGACGCGGCGAACGCGGCGGCGATCGCGCAGTTCCTCGACGTGCTGCGCAGCCGGCAGAACGCGCAGGGCGGCTTCGGGCTGTGGAGCGCGACGCCCGATGCCGATCCGTTCGTGTCCGCGTATGCGATGCACGTGCTGCTCGACGCGCGCGAGCGCGGCCTCGCGGTGCCGAAGGACATGCTCGACGCGGGCAACCAGTATCTGCAGAAGCTCGCCGCGAACGATTCGCTCGGCTCGCTCGACCTGCTGCGGCAGCGCGCGTACGCGGTGTATCTGCTCACGCGCCAGGGCAACGTGACGACCAACAGCCTCGCGGCCGTACAGAAGCGGCTGCAGGATGCGTATCCGAACGACTGGAAGAGCGACCTCGCGGCCGCGTGGCTCGCCGCGTCGTATCAGCTGCTCAAGCAGGACAAGGAGGCCGCCGCGCTGATCGCGGGTCCGCAGGCGTTGCTCGAACGCAAGCGCGCATCCGACGGCGGTTACGCGACGGGCTACTACATCGATCCGCTGACGCGCGACGCGAGCGTGCTGTATCTGCTCGCGAAGCATTTCCCGGACCGGGTGCGCAAGCTGTCGCCGCGCGCGATGGACAACATCGCCGCACCGCTCGTCGACAATCGCTACAACACGTTGTCGTCGGCGATGACGATTCTCGCGCTCGATGCGTACGCGGCGTCGAACGCGGGGCAGCTCGACAAGCTCGCGATCGACGAGGTGCGCACGGGCGGCGCACCGAAGGACGTGTCGTCGATCCAGGCGAACCTCGTGCGTACCGGTACGTGGGCGGGCGGCGCGTCGCGCGTCGACTTCGTGAACGGCAGCTCGCTGCCGGCGTGGTGGGTCGCGAGCCAGTCGGGCTACGACCGCGGCACGTCGACGAAGGCGATCAGGAACGGGCTCGAGATCGTGCGCGACTACACCGACACGAACGGCAAGCCGCTCGACAGGATCACGGTCGGCCAGGAGATCGACGTGCACCTGAAGATCCGCGCGACGGGCTCGGCGAGCGTCGGCAACGTCGCGATCGTCGACTTGCTGCCTGGCGGTTTCGATCCGGTGATCGCGCCGCCGCCCATGATCGACGCGCAGAGCGACGACAGCGGAGACGGCGCGGCGTCGGCGCCGCCGGCCGACGCGCCGTGGCGTTCGCCGATCGGCGTGACCGGCTCGACGTGGCAGCCGCAGTTCGCGGACGTGCGCGAGGACCGCGTGGTGATCTACGGCACCGCGACCGCCGACGTGCGCGAGTTCGTCTACCGGATCAAGGCGAGCAACGCGGGCCGCTTCGTCGCCCCGCCCGCCTATGGCGAGTCGATGTACGACCGTCGCATGCAGGCGCAGGCGCCGGGCGGCGCGACGCTGACGGTGGGGCGCGCGCGATGATGCTGCGGTCGCTGCGGCCCTGCATGCCGCACCGGGCGCGAGGAGCGTGGGCGCGTGACTGATGCTTCGATGCTTCGCCGCGCATTGCGCGGCGCCGGCCGTTGGCTGCATCGCTGGCAGAACGCGATCGCCGGCGTGCTGCTCGTGTTCGGTGCGCTGGCCGCGTGCCGGATGTGGCCGCATCCGCCGCTGCGCGACTGGAAGCCGTCGTCGGTCGCGGTGGTCGATGCGCATGGCCGGCTGCTGCGCCTGACGCTCGCGCAGGACGATCGCTATCGGTTGTGGGTGTCGCTCGAACGGATGTCGCCGCAGCTCGTCGAGGCCGTGATGCTGCACGAGGACCGCTGGTTCTGGTGGCATCCCGGCTTCAATCCGTACGGGCTCGCGCGCGGTGCGTGGGTCACGTATGTGCGCGGCGGCAATCCGCAGGGCGGCTCGACGCTGACGATGCAGCTCGCGCGCTCGCTGTGGCGGCTCAACACGCGCACGCCGGCCGGCAAGCTCGAGCAAGTCGCGCGCGCGGTGCAGCTCGAACTGTTCTATTCGAAGCGGCAGATCCTCGAGGCGTATCTGAACGACGCGCCGTACGGCCGTAACGTCGAGGGTGCGGGCACCGCGAGCGTCGTCTATTTCGACCGGATGCCCGATGCGCTGACGCTGCCCGAGGCGCTCGCGCTGGCGGTGATTCCGCAGGACCCGGCACGCCGGGTGCGCGGCGGGCAGGACGAGATCAACCGCGCGCTGACCGCGTCGCGCAACCGGCTGTATGCACGCTGGCTGATGCAGCACCCGGGCGATGCTTCGTACAAGCCGCTGTTCACGCTGCCGCTTGCGATGCGGTCGCTGTCCGCGCTGCCGTTCGACGCTCCGCATGCGGTCAATCAGGTGCTGGCCGCGCGCAGTACGTGGCGCGCGACCTCGGGCGGCGCGGCCGAGGACGGCGACGCCGGCGCGCGGCTCGTGACGACGCTCGACCTCGATCTACAGCGCACGCTCGAACGTCAGATCGCGCGCTACGTCGCGCGCAACGCCACGCGCGGGGTGGGCAACGCGGCGGCCATGCTCGTCGATACGCGCGACATGGGGGTGAAGGCGCTGGTCGGCTCCGCGAACTTCTTCGACCGCACGATCGACGGGCAGGTGAACGGCACGCTCGCGCGTCGCTCGCCGGGCTCGACGCTCAAGCCGTTCATCTACGCGCTCGGTTTCGACCAGGGCGTGCTGCACCCGCAGACCGTGCTGCGCGACGTGCCGACCGCGTTCGGTCCGTATGCGCCGGAGAATTTCGACGGCCATTTCCTCGGGCCGATCACCGCGACCGATGCGCTGAACCGCAGCCGCAACGTGCCGGCCGTGTGGGTCGCGTCGCAGCTCAAGTCGCCCGACCTGTACCGGTTCCTGCAGGAAGCCGGCGTGCGCCGGCTCGCGAGCGCGCAGCACTACGGACTCGCGCTCGTGCTCGGCGGCGGCGAAGTGACGATGCAGGAGCTCGCGGCGCTCTACGCGATGCTCGCGAACCGCGGCGAATTCCGGCCGCTGCGGCTGCGTGCGGATGAGCCGGTGGCGCCCGGCCGGCGTCTGCTGAGCGCGGCGGCGAGCTACATGACGATGGACATGCTGCGCCAGCACCTGCGCCCTGACGAGACGAGCGGCGCGCAGCCGTCGCGCATGCCCGTCTACTGGAAGACCGGTACGTCGTGGTCGTTTCGCGATGCGTGGACGGCCGGCGTATCCGGTCCTTACGTGCTGATCGTGTGGGTCGGCAACTTCGACAATTCGAGCAACACGGCTTTCGTCGGCGTCGATGCCGCGGCGCCGCTGTTTTTCCAGGTGGTCGATGCGCTGAACGCCGAGCGCACGCTCGTCGAGCCGCCGCGCCCGGTGCCGCCGCAGCTGAAGCGCGTGCGCATCTGCCTCGCGAGTGGCGACCTGCCGAACGAATGGTGTCCGCAACAGGGCTGGACCTGGTTCATTCCAGGTACATCGCCGATCCGCGTGAGTACCGTGCATCGGCCCGTCGTGATCGACGATGCGACAGGGAAGGCCGCATGCCCGCCGTATGACGGCAAGCGCACGCATACGGAGATCTTCGAGTTCTGGCCGTCCGACCTGCAACAAGTGTTCGCGCAGGCCGGCATTCCGCGCCGGCGGCCGCCGCAGAATGCGGACTGCCGTGATGCGGGGCAGGTCGAAGGCGATCCGCCTCGCATCACGTCGCCGCTGCGCGGCAGCACGTATGCGATGCGCGTGAAAAGCGCCGGCGATACGCGCATCGCGTTCAACGCGACGGCCGACGCGAGCGCGCATGCGCTGTACTGGTTCGTCAACGACGCGTATGTCGGCCGCAGCACGCCGGGCGACGCATTGTTCTGGCAGCCGCGCACGGCCGGCAGCTATACGGTGCGGGTAGTCGACGATCACGGGCGGAGCGATCAGCGGCCGCTGGGGGTGGGGCTGGAGCAGTAGGAGGGGTTTGCGTCGTGACGGTTGCCGCCGCGTGACCGTGATGTCGCGGCTCGGTCGCGCGTGCTCGCCGATGCCGTTCGCGGACGATCGGGCCGGCCCGTGCGCGCCGTCATCCCAACTCGAACGACGTCACGCCGAACACGCGATCGATCGCAATCGCGGGCGCATGTTGCGTGTACATCCGTGCGGTTTCGAACACGCTCGTCATGCCGTGCCGTTCCGCCAGCGCGACGGCCGCGCGGTTCGTTTCCGGTACGTCGAGCACGATGACCTCGCCGGGCATGCGCGCCGCCAGCGCACGAAACAGCCCGGTCGCGACGTCCGCATCGTCGGCGAAGAGCGGGCCGATCTTGCAGCCCGTGTTGCAGCGGCGCACGACACCGTATCCGGCGACGCGGCCTGCATCGACCGCCGCGAGCGCGACGGCATCGGGCTGGGCGATCCACGCGGAGACGAAGCGCTCGCGCGCGGCGGGGAAACACTGGCGATCGTACGCAAGCAACTGCTCGAACGGCACGTCGGCCGCTGGCGCCACCTGTGCGCATCCGATGCCGCTTACGTGCCCCTGATAGCGAATGTTGCGGTACGCGAGCCGGAAGCCCGACTTCCTGTAGTTCGCCTGCTGGGCAACGACGCCGTCGAGCCCGATGTTGCGATCCCCAAGGTAGCGCATGCCGTGCTGCCAGATTCGCATGCCCAGGCCTTTGCCGCGATACCCGGGTTTGACGATGTAAAGACCGAGGAAGCCAAAGTGATCGTCGTACGCGACGGTGGCGAGGCACGCGACCGGCTCGTCGCGCCAGACGCCGACGAAGAAGCCGGCCGGATCCGCTTCCCTGAAACAGCGCGGGTCATGCCGGCCGGGGTTCCACCCTTCTGCCGCCGCCCATTCGACCGACATGGCGACGTCGTCCGCCGACATGGTGCGCACGATGAATGCTTCGTCTCGATCCACGGTTCGCCCCGAGGCTGTTGACCGAATCATCATAGTCCCGGTCGCGGGTATCGGCACGGTCATTTCGTGCCGTCATCGGTGCTTGAGTTGCCGGTCGATGCGGGCGGCGCTTCGTTCTTGCTGCACCGTTACCCGTCGTCCGCCTTCGCCTGCAGATCCTTCAATCCCTGAATCACGACCAGCAGCGCGCGGCCGTGCTCGTCCGAGCCGTCCCACGCGTCGACGATCGCGTCGCGCAGCAGGTCGTTGTAGCGGCGGCGCGTCGGCCCGGTATCGACACCGTAGAAACTGCATAGCTTGTTGAATGGCGCGCTGCGCCGCAGCCGATGCCCGTTCGACAACCGCAAACGCGACACGGTCGGCTGGCTGACGCCGGAAAGCCGTGCGATTTCGCTGGACGAGCGCGTATCCGCCATCAGACGGCGCAACAGGTCTTGAACAGGAAAATCGTGGTCCGGGGCTTCCATGTGATGCATTATACCTATACAGTTACGGTTGTTGAATGGGCTTGCTGTCACCAGCGAGGCTGTATTCCGAGAAAGTTGATGACACTGAAACACCTCCCTCCCACGTTCTGCTGGACGAAGATCGGTACCGAGTCCGGCGAGGAACTGCCGACCGTCGTGCTCCGCAAGGAATGGGAGCGCCGGCTTGGGGGTGGGCGTTTTCTGTGGGGAATCAACCAGCCGCTCGGCAGCAGCGCAGAAGTCGCCGCGCATCGCACGGGCTCGCTGCTCGCGCTGTTTTCGCCGGTCGCATCGCGCACGCGGCCGGGCGAGCGCAAGCGCGAGGACGCGCTGCTGTGGAATGCATGGGTCGACGCAAGCGGCCAGGTGCGGCCGTTGCCGCCGCACACGTTCATCGCGAGCCGTTCGACGCTGCCGTCGGGCCGGCGTCGCGAACAACACTATGCGCTGGTGTGCGCGTCGTCCACCGCGCTGACGGTCGGCACGCAACTGCGCGTGTTCCCGGATCACCTGCGCAGCGTGAGCACGGGCAAGCCGCTCGGCGTCGCGCAGGGCGCGGCCGTGGTCGACTGCATAGGGCGTGCGAAGGAACAAACGGGAAAGAGCTATCCGCTCGCGCTGTCGGTCGAGCTCGAGGCACCGTATTTCGTGCGGCTCGCGCAGCCGTGCGTGCTGAAAGCGCGCGATCTCGCCGATGTGAACAAGGCCACGCGCGCTGGCGATTTCGATCGCTTCGTGGAACTGGTCGCGCGCCTGCGCGGCCGGTCACCGACGGATGCCGTGCGCGGCGTCACGCGCGATCTGTTCGACGTGCCGCCGATCGAAACGGCGGCCGCCTATGTCACGCCCGCGCATGTGGCGCGGTTGCGCAGTCGGCCCGCTACCGAGCACCCGCGCGAACCCACCGGCGATCTGTTCGATCTGTCGCCCGGCGAAGCAGCGGCGTTCGGCGGCTTGACGCATCCGCGCATCGGGCGCGCGTGACGTTTGCGCCGCTGAGGTGCGGCGCGTGACATCCGCAGCGAAACCGATGCGTGTGCAATGCACGCGCCGGTGCGGCCGTCGTGACGGCGGCCGCAAGAATTTGTTGCAATCTCGCCATAGCGGATCCGCGAACCCGGAGCGACAATCGGCTCGAAGCATCGCTGCGATGCGCAGGCAGGCGGTTGGCGATCGTTCACGCCGTCGACATGCGCGTGCCGCATACTGGGCATCGGCTTGCTTCGCACAGCAACCCTGAGGGAGAAGTGTCGATGTCGACCCACATCCGTTCGCAGGAAGCCCGGGCCGCGCAACGCTTCGTCGAAGCGACGCGCAATGTCGATCAGGCGTTTCGCGTCGTGCGCGGCGAAAGCGACGACGATATCTCGTCGGCCGAATATGCACGCGCGATGTCGCGTCTCGATCGCGCGCTCGACGAGCTGGCGCAAGCGCAGGAATTTTTCGATCGCGTGGTGAGCGCTGACGCGGCAAGCGGCAACTGAGTTCGCCGCCGCTGCCGCTGCCGCCGCCGTCTCTGTTTGCCGTTTTTCGTTTTCTGTTTTTCGCCGCGTCGCCCGCCGCGCACTGCCTCGGTTCACCCGCTCACCCGCTCACCCGCTTGCCGGACGCGCCGTCCGGCCCGTCAGTCGTACATCCTTCTCGCGCCTGCAATCGCGATCGCCGCATCATGGCGGCGGGCAGCGGGCCTCCCGCTTCAATCTCCCGACGTCAAACCTTCCGTCCTTCGACCGGATAGCCGGGATCCGTATAACCGTGCGTCGACGCGTGCCCGGGCGGCACCAGCGCGTCGACGAAGCGCTCGTCGTCGGGGCCGAGTTCGAGCGTCAGCGCATCGACGTAGCTGTCCCAGTGCGCCTCGGTGCGCGGGCCCGCGATCGTCGAGCTGACGATACGGTTCTTCATCACCCAGGCGAGTGCGAACGCGACCGACGTCGTGCCGCGCGCAGCCGCATGCGCGGCCACCTGCTGCGCGATGTGCAGCGATTCGGGCCGCCATTCCGTCTGCCGGATGCGCCGGTCGCCGCGGCCTGCGCGCGAATCGGCGGGCGGCTGCGCATCGACCGCATATTTGCCGGTCAACACACCGCGCGCGAGCGGGCTGTACGGCACGACGCCGATCCCGTAATGCGCGGCGGCCGGAAGCTGTTCGACCTCGGCCGTGCGGTCGACGAGGTTGTACAGCGGTTCGCTCGCAACCGGCCGATCGATGCCGAGCTGATCCGCGAGTCGCACGATCTCGGCAATGCGCCAGCCCTTGAAGTTCGACAGCCCGATGTAGCGCACCTTGCCTTGCCGGATCAGGTCGGCCACCGCGCGCATCGCTTCGTCGAGCGGCGCGTCGGTCAGCGCGCGATGGAAATAGAGGATATCGATGTAATCGGTACCGAGCCGCTTCAGGCTCGCGTCCACCGATTCGAAGATCCACTTGCGCGACTGGCCCTGACGGTTCGGCCCCGCGTCCGGCCCGGCCGGATAGCCGAATTTCGTCGCGACGACCCAGCTGTCGCGATGCCGTGCGATCGCTCGGCCGACGATTTCTTCCGAGCGTCCGGCGTGATAGACGTCGGCCGTGTCGATGAAGTTGACGCCCTGGTCGAACGCCTTGTCGATGATGCGCGCTGATGTCGCTTCGTCGGTTTCCCCGCCGAACATCATCGCGCCGAGACACAGCGGCGACACCTTGAGCGCGCTGCGCCCGAGATAGCGGTAATCCATATGCAGACTCCATGCGGGGATACACCCGCGTCGGTTCAAGTCGGTTGAACGGGAACGTGCCGGCCGTACGTCGTGTTCACACGCCGGCTTCGTCGAAGATGCGTTGCGCGACCGGCAGCGCCGAGCTTGCGGTCGGCCAGCCCGAATAGAACGCGAGATGGGTGATCGCCTCGATCAGTTCATCGCGGGTCAGGCCGTTGTCGAGCGCTTTCTTCAGATGGAACGGCAGCTCGTTCACGCGATACAGCGCGACGAGGCTCGCGACGGTGATCAGGCTGCGATCGCGCGGCGACAGGCCGGGGCGCTGCCATACGTCGCCGAACAGCACGTTGTCGGTGTAGTCGGCGAGAGCCGGCGCGATGGCGCCGAAGGCGCGCCGCGCGGGGGAGGTCGGTTCGGACATCGATGGCTCCGGATGACGTTGAAGACACCGACGATGGTAGCGACCGATACGCTTATCGATAATCCCAAAGAATTCGCATGCACTTATCGAACGGGCTCATGAGTGAGCCGGATGGCGCAGCGTGTCGACGATCAGTGCGAGCGCGCGCGACGACTGTCGCCGGCTTGCGTAGTACAGATGATGACCGGGGAACGTCGGACACCAGTCGTCGAGCACGCTGACGAGGCAGCCGGCATCGACATGCGGCGCGGCGAGTTCGGCCGGCACGTACGCGAGGCCGTAGCCGGCGAGCGCCGCGTCGAGCATTTCATAGGTGCCGTCGAACGTAACCTGGCCGTCGACGCGCACTTGCAGCGTGTCGTCGCCGCGCGCGAGTTCCCATGCGTACAGCGCGCCATGCGTCGGCAGGCGCAGGTTGATGCAGTCGTGCGCGACGAGATCCTGCGGCGTCATGGGCCGCTCGCGTTGCGCGAAATACGCGGGCGCGCCGACGATCGTCATTTTCAGGTCGGGCGAGATGCGCACCGCGATCATGTCCTTCGCGACCTGGTCGCCGAGTCGCACGCCGATGTCGAAGCGTTCCGCGACGATGTCGGACAGCCCGTAGTCGGTCACGAACTCGACCTTCAGGTCGCGATAGTCGCGCAGCATCGGCGACAGCTTCGGCCACAGCAACGTGCGGATCGCGTAGTCGGTCGCGTTGATGCGCACGGTGCCGGCCGGCTTGTCGCGCAGCTCGGCGAGCGCGGACAGTTCGGCCTCGATTTCGTCGAAGCGCGGCGCGAGGTTCAGCAGCAGGCGCTCACCGGCTTCGGTCGGCGACACGCTGCGCGTCGTGCGCGCGAGCAGCCGCACGCCGAGACGCGTCTCGAGCGAGCGGATCGTATGGCTGAGTGCGGATTGCGATACGCCGAGCCGGGCGGCCGCGCGCGTGAAGCTGCGCTCGCGTGCGACGGCGATGAAGGCAAGCAGGTCCGCAAAGTTGTCGCGCGGCATGGGGAAACGTGGGTGGTCGATGCCAGCGCATCGTACCACCGGGTTCGCCGCGCCGCGCCGTGCGGAGGGTGGCGCCGCACCGCAGTGCCGCGCGCGTCAGCCCGCGTGCGTCATGCCCGGCGCATGGGGCGCCGGATGGTAGGCATAGCCGCCGTGCTGGAACGACATCGCGAAGAACCGCATCTGGTAGCGGATCGCGTGCGCCCAGTAATCCCACGTGTGGCCGCCGGGACGTTCCGCATAGTCGTGCGGCACGCCGAGCGCGACGAGCCGCTCGTGCAGCGTGCGATTCGAGCCGACGAACGCGTCGTCGCGGCCGCAGTCGATCGTCAGGTCGAGATGCGCGCGGACGAACGCGCGTGCGTTTTCGACGATCGCGTTGCGGTTCCAGAACGACGGATGGCGGACCGGGTCGCCGAACACGTGGTCGATGCCCGGCTCGTCCTCGCAGCAGCGCGGGTCGACCGCGCCGCTGATGCTGCCGACCGCGCCGAACGTGTCGGGCCGGTCGAGCGCGATGCGCAGCGCGCCGAAGCCGCCCATGCTGAGCCCGGTGATCGCGCGCGCATGCTTGGCGGCGATCGTCCTGAAGTGATCGTCGATATAGGACACGACTTCGTTGCCGACGAAGGTTTCGTAGCGGCTGCCCGAGTCGAACGGGCTGTCGAGGTACCAGCTCTCGTGTCCGCCGTCGGGCATCACGAGGATCGCGTGATAGCGGTCGGCGAGTGCGGCGATATGCGTGTTGCTGGTCCAGTCGGTGTGGTCGCCGCCGGAGCCGTGCAGCAGGTAGACGACCGGAAAGCGTTCGGCGCCGCCGTGCGGGCGTGCGTAGTCGTCGGGCAACACGACGGTCGCCTTCAGCGTTTCGCTCATCGCCGCGCTGGGGATCGCCACGACCCGCGTCTGGAACGCGAGGGCGGGGCCCGCGACGGCGAGCAGCAGGAGCAGCCAGAATGCACGTACCAGGTTCATTGATCGTTGCATGTATCGCCTCCGTCCGGCGGTCGGGCGCCAGGACAACCCGGTTCGGCGACTCTAGCAACCGCGCCTTTCAGCCATATTTCGGCGAAACCTACGGGTTGTCAGATGGGCGGCGACGCAGGCGTCAGCCGAGACAGCGCGCGAGCGTGTCACGAAACGCAGCGGGCCGCTCGGCCGGCATCAGATGCCCGCAGCCGCCGATCGTTTCGAAGCCGGCGCAGCGCGCGAGCGCCCAGTCCGGCACATGCCAGCCCGCCCGCGAGCGTTCGCCCGCGACGAGCCACACCGGATGACGCTCGAACACCTGCGCGAGCGTTTGCAGATAGCCCGGTTCACCGGTCGTTGCTACGACCGAGCGCCCCATCGCGCGCAGCGTCGACGCCGGCTGATGCGCGAGCCAGCGGCGTGCATCGTCGAGCTGGCGCGGCGACGGATCGTCGATCGCGCCGCGCAGCCAGCCCGGCGGATCGTCGCGCAGTCCGTCGAGCATCGCATCGGCTTGCGCGGGCGTCATGCGGCCGACCGACGCCGACCAGAACGCATCGTCGAGCGTGAAGTTGCCTTCGACGTTGACGATCCGGCGCACGTGCGCCGGATGCGCATGCGCGAACAGCATCGCGATTGCGCCGCCCACCGAATGACCGACGATATCGACCGGCTGCGCGCCGAACTGCTTGCCGACGGCCTGCCGCACATGTTCGACCTGCGCGGCGAGCGTGATCGCGGCGGGCTGCGCGGCGCGATGGATGCCGTAGCCGAGCAGGTCGGGCGCGAGATGCGGGCCGGACCATTCGGGCACGTCGAGCGTGCCGATGAAGCCGTGAATGAAGACGACGGGTGTGGTGGGCTGGGTCATTCGGCGGCCGTGGCAGGAAGGGGCGGCAATTCGAGTTCGGCGAGCAGCTCGTCGAGTTCGAGCACGTGCGTGCGATCGTGGTCGAGCAACTCGCGCACGAACTCGTCGAGCGACATCCGGCTGATGCCGTCGCGCAATCCGCAGCGAGCGAGTTCCGGCGCCTGCAGG
>NZ_JAGIXF010000095.1:0-21076 GCF_021483755.1 Burkholderia sp. WTPI3
TTCGGCGATCAACGAGTTCTTCTGCATGAAGCTCGCGAAGCAGATGGGGCTCGACGTGCCGGACGTGCATTTCCTGCGCGCGCCGTCCGCGTGCTACGTGATCGACCGCTTCGACCGCGACGTCGCGTCGGAGCCGGCCGGGCGCGTGCACACGATCGATGCGATGCAACTGCTCAACTACGACCGCGGTTTCAAGTACCAGCGCGCGAATGCGCAGGAACTCGCGCGTGCGATCGATCGCACCAGCACGCGTGCGCTGACGCGTCTGTCGGTGTTCCGCTGGACCGTGTTCAACGTGGTGGTGGGCAATGCCGACGCGCATCTGAAAAACCTGTCGTTCTTCGTCGATGCGCGCGGCTACCGGCTCGCGCCGTTCTACGACATCGTCAGCACGGTGGTGTATCACACGCCGACGCACCGCCCCGAGCACCGTGGCGATGACTGGCCGCACTGCGAACTGACGATGCCGCTCGGCACGGCCACGCGGTTTGCGGACGTCGACGTGCATGCGCTGATCGCGTTCGGCCACGCGCTCGGGTTCCGGGAGAAAGCGGCGGCCAGCGAATTGCAGCGCTTTCTCGAACCGCTCGATCGCAACGTTGCGCTGACGCTCGATGAAGTGCGGGAGATCGCGCGGCCGGATGCGGGGGAGGTCCGGCTGTTGAATTCGATCGTGGCGATGCCGATCGCGGAGATGGGGCGGACGCTGCGGCCAACGCGCGGGTGAGCGGGCATGCGCGCGCCCTGCCCGGCACGCCGCGTTCTTCCATTCGGCGCGGTGCCGCACCGGGTCTTTCCATGCCCGTCAGCGGCGATCCGCAAACGCATCGACACCCGTCAGCGCCGCGGACCGCGCCCATAGACGCGCGGCATCCTCGGGATCGATCGCGCGCGGCCGCACACCGGCTTCCTCGTCGCCTTGCGTAACAACCTCGATATCGCACTCCTCGCAGTACACCCCGCCGATATCGGCGAGACGCGGCGACGTTGCGGCCCATACCTGTGTCGCCGCGCCCTGCGCCGGCGTCTTGAAGGTCGGATCGATGGGCGCGCCGTGCGCGGTTTCGTCGCCGGGCGCATCGTTGATGGTCCGCCATCTCGGGCACATGATGCTCGTGCAGATGCTGCGGTGCTACGTCGATAGCGGCGCGAACAGCGATGTCGGGTGGCTCGCCGGCTTCGCGGATGCCTGCGTGCGCGCCGCGCTTGCCGCGATCCACATGGCCCCGGCGCGACGCCGGACCGTCGACGCGCTCGCAGCCTGCCGCCACGTCTCGCGCTCCACGTGGGCGCCGCATTTCAAGCGACGGTTGGGATTCGGGCCGCTCGAATACGTGCTGCGCTGGCGGATACAGCTCGCGATGCGGGAACTGCGACGCTCGAACGCATCCATATCGACGGTGGCGCAAATGCTCGGTTACGACTCGGATAGCGCGTTCGGCCATGCATTCAAACGCATCGCCGGCTGCTCGCCGAGCGCCTATCGCCATGAAAAGGCCAGCGCGCCGGACGAACTGCCGCGCGATGCGCTCGACGACGGGTCTGGCTGACGCTCATTCCGGCGTTCAGTTGCACGACCGATCGTGCACTTTCCCAGACGCATTCATTCGCATCACCATCGTCAGGATAAGTATTCTTATCACAACGACACGATTTATATAACAAACTCGATAACACGCCAATACCGCGAGCAACGCCCCTACCCTCTGAACGGGTGTTCTACAAGGCCGGTCGGCGCCGGCACCAACGGTCAACCCACGACCAGATGCACAACGAACAGCAACAACACGATAAAAATAGCGACTGCAACGAGTGCGGCAACGATCACGGCGAAGGGGTTGAGTTGCGTCGCATCCGCTTCGAGATTTTTTCGTTTGTTGACCCCGAGAAACGCCAGAAAGACCGCGCGGAACGCACGAACAATCTGATCCTTGCCTGATTCAGCCATATAGCTCTCCTTCACTTGAATAAAAATAATGCGGGATATCGCGCGGCGTGAAGCGCGCGAATCCCGCTGTTCTTGCGACGCGGCTCGTTCGCTCATGTTTCGTCGGGGGCGACGCGTCTTATCGTCCGACAGGAAGACCGGTTGGTTCGATCCAGCCCAGCCGATACGCGATGAGCAGCGCCAGAAACAACGTGATCGACAACCCGACACGAGCCGCGAGCGACCATGCCATGCGCTTGGTTGTGCCCCGATCGCGATTCATGAAGTACAGCGCGGAAATCAAGCTACCGATAATCAAAACGAATGCGACAGCAACCAGAAACGTCTTCATTTTTCATGCCTTGCGAGATCAGAATCAGTTTGAATCAATGCAGCCGGCTTTTGCCGCTCGGCAGCAATGTCGCCGACACCCGAGGCCGGTCGCGCCCACCACGGGAGCCAGCGAGGTCTCGCCGCTGAAGGATTTGCCGCGGGCGTCCGCTTCACTCTCCGCGCGATCGGCACGCCGTCAAAATGCCGCGCAGCAGATCGATCGGCGGGGGCGGACATCCGGGAATGGTCACATCGACGGGCAGGACCGACGAAACGGGACCGCACACCGCATAGCTGTCGGCAAAGATGCCGCCCGTGCACGCGCACTCGCCGGCTGCGACAACCAGCTTCGGCGCCGGCGTCGCGTCGTACGCGGCAAGCAAGGCCGCCTTCATGTTCAGCGTGACGGGGCCGGTCACGAGCAGCAGGTCCGCATGGCGCGGGCTGGCGACGAATTTAATCCCGAGCCCTTCGATGTTGTAGTACGGGTTGTTCAGTGCGTGGATCTCCAGTTCGCAACCGTTGCATGAACCCGCGTCGATCTGCCGGATGCACAATGCGCGTCCGAGGAGATCGAGAATGTCCTGACGAATCTGCTGCGCCTCGTGTCGCCAGGCAGCTTCGGTGGCCGGCACGAGTTCGTCGGGAAATTCGGTGCGCGCGAATTGACGGATGAGTTGCCACATCAGAGATCGTGCCCCGCGTAGTTCAGGTTGAACGATTTATTGATCAGCGGGAAATCGGGAACGATGTTGCCGATGATCGCGTGCTCGAGCGCCGGCCAGTTCTGCCAGGACGGGTCGTGGCAATGGCATCGGACGATGGCATCGTCCGCTGCCGTCTCGAGCGCGACGAATACGTCAGCGCGCCAGCCCTCCACCCAGCCGACGCCCCTGGATGGCGCCACCGCGGGCGCGACGCCAGTAACGATCGGCCCTTCCGGAAGAGCCGCCAGCAGTGCGCCGATCAGGCGCAGCGATTCGTCGATTTCGGCAAACCGCACGGCGACCCGCGCTGCGACGTCGCCGCGCGCATCGCTTGCCGCCTTCACGGCCAGGTCGCGGTAAGGGGCCGGCCGCAGGTTCGCTCGCACGTCGAAGGCCTGGCCGCTGGCGCGGGCGGCCATGCCGCGCACGCCGAAATGCGCGACGACGTCGGCAGTCAATCGACCGGTGCCGAGAAACCGGTCCTGCAGCCCGGACTGGTCTTCGTAGATCTTCCGCATCACGTGCACTTCGCGTGCGATGCGTTCGCACTGCTCGGCGAGGATCGCCGCGTCCTCGGGATGAATGTCGACGGCCAGCCCGCCCGGCACAATCCGGTCCATCAGGTATCGATGCCCGAAGATCCCGCCGTTGGTCCGTATCCAGTTCTCCTTGAGCCGCGAGAACTGCGCGAGACCGAACGCGAATCCCGCATCGTTGCCGAGCGCGCCCAGGTCGCCGAGGTGATTGGCGATGCGCTCGCGCTCGAGCAGGAGTGCGCGCAGCACCAGTGCACGCGCCGGCACGGCCGTGCCGCATGCCTGCTCGAGCGCCATGCAATAGGCCCACGAAAACGCGACGGTCGAATCGCCGGCGATCCGGCCCGCGACGCGATGGCCGTTCGATGCGGCCGTCCGTTCGAACAGTCGTTCGACGCCGCGGTGCGCATAGCCAAGCCGTTCCTCGAGTCGCAGCACCTTCTCGCCGACGACCGAAAACCGGAAATGGCCCGGCTCGATGATGCCGGCGTGAATCGGCCCGACCGCGATTTCATGCACACCGTCGCCGGCAACCTGCACGAACGGATAATCCGCTTCGCTCGATTCGAATCGCTCGATTCCGGTGACCTGCTTGCGCAGTGGGAAGTAGTCGCCGGGCCAGTTGCCGTGATTGAGCCACGGGCGCGTATCACGCGCATCGCGTTCGCGCAGGCCGGTCAGGTCGAAAATCGCGCGCTGCATGCGTGCGGCGGCGGGAAACACACCCGCGAGATCGGGATAGTCGCCGTCGGCCCGCGGTTGCTGCCCTGTCGCGAGACGGACCCACAGGAGGCCGTCGTCGCATTCGTACGCCGCGTTGACCGAAAGCACGCGCCCGGGCGTTTCGCCGCCCCACATCGCAACGAGCCGGCTTTGCTCCATCCGCGCGGCCTGCGCGATGTCGAGCCATCGCGGTTCGTCGACGTCGACCACCGTAGCCGGAACCTGGCCTGCCTCGTGCCGGAGGCAAATCGAGCCGTCCGCCTGAATCAAGTCGAGTCGCATCGCTTACCCCGCCAGCATCGTCGCAGCCTGGCGGTACCACATCGCCAGATAAGGCGGCACGTACAGCCCCAGCATCAGGCCGAGTCCCAGATGCACGAACACCGGCAGCAATGCCGGCCGGTGTTCGAGCGGCGTCGCCGTCGTCGTTTCGCCGAACACCATCCGCTGCACGCGCGCGAAGATCGCCGCGAACGCGACGGCGAGCCCGAGCAGCAGCAACGGCGCGGTCCACGGGAGGGTGTTCATGGCCGTCGTCAGGATCAGGAATTCGCTCGCGAACACGCCGAACGGCGGCAGGCCGAGAATCGCAAGCGCGCCGAGCATCATCGCCCAGCCGACCGCCGGGCTGACCTGCAGCAGCCCGCGAATACCGTCGATCGCCTGCGTGCCGGCCTTCTGCGCGGCATGGCCGACCGCGAAGAAGATTGCCGACTTGACGAGGGAATGGACCGTCATGTGCAGCAGCCCGGCGAACGTCGCGATCGGGCCGCCGAGCCCGAACGCGAACGTCATCAAGCCCATATGCTCGATCGACGAGTACGAGAACAGGCGCTTCACGTCCTTCTGCCGGAACAGCGAGAACGACGCGACCAGGACCGACACGAGCCCGAACCCCACCAGCAACCGCCCCGGCAGGCCATTGCCGAGCGCGCCGTCGGCCAGCACCTTGCAGCGCAGCACCGCATACAGCGCGACGTTCAGCAGCAGGCCGGACAGCACCGCCGAGATCGGCGTCGGCCCTTCGGCATGCGCGTCCGGCAGCCAGCTATGCATCGGCACGAGGCCGACCTTGGTCCCGTAGCCGACCAGCAGGAACACGAAGGCGATCGACACGATCGTCGGGTCGAGCTGCGTCCTGACGGCGGCCAGGCTCGTCCACAGCAACGCGTCGCCGTCGGTCAGTTGCCGGCTCGCGGCGAGGTACAGCAGGATCGTGCCGAACAGCGCCTGGGCGATGCCCACGCCGCACAGGATGAAGTACTTCCATGCGGCTTCGAGGCTCGCAGCGGTACGGTAGACGCTGACGAGCAACACGGTGGCGAGCGTGGCGGCTTCCATGGCAACCCACAGCACGCCGACGTTGTCGGTCAGCAGCGCGAGCAGCATCGCGAACATGAAGAGCTGATACATGCTGTGATAGAGCCGCATCCGCGCGGCCGTCATCCGGCCGCGGGCCTCCTCGATCCGCATGTAGGGCCGGGAAAACAGCGACGTCGTCCAGCCGACGAACGCCGTGAGCGCAACGAGATAGACATTGAGCGGATCGACGAAAAACGCGCGTCCGAAGGCGAACGACGGCCCGTGCTCGACGGTGCGCGCGGCAAGCACCAGCGTTGCCGCGAACGTCAGGAAGCTGAAGCCGACGTTCAGATGGCGCGCGACGCGGCTCGGTCGCACGCAGGCAAGGCACGCCGCGCCCGCGAGCGGCAGGCCGAGCACGGCGAGCACGACGTCGGCGTCATTCATCTTTGAGTTTCTCGAGGTGATGGATGTCCAGGCTGTCGAACTGCTCGCGAATCTGGAACATGAAGACGCCCAGGATCAGGATGCCGATCAGCACGTCGAGCCCGATGCCGAGCTCGACGATCATCGGCATGCCGTTGGTCGCGGCCGCCGCCGCGAAGAACAACCCGTTTTCCATCGACAGAAAGCCGATCACCTGCGGAATGGCCTTGGCGCGCGTGATCATCGTCATGAACGACAGCAGCACGCACGCAAGCGCAATGCCGAGCGTGCCGCGCGCGACCGAGGTCGCGAGCTGGCTGATCGGCGCGGCGACATTGAACGCGACGATCACGAGGACGATGCCGATCAGCAGCGTGGTCGGAATATTGATGAGCGGCTCGACGTCGGTCGTGACGTCGAGCCTGCGAACGAGCCGATACAGGAACCACGGGATCACGCCGACTTTCAGCACGAGCGTCAGCCCGGCGGACACGTAAAGATGCACGTCGTCCGTGACGAAGCCGAGGATCAGGTTCGCCGACACGAGCGCGACGCCCTGTAGCGTATAGAGATGGATCAGGGACAGGATCCGGCGCTGGCTCAGCATCGCGAACGACAGCATCAGCAGCACGGCCGCGAGAAAATTGATCAGTTGCGTCGCGTAGCCGTGCATTCACGCCCCCAGCAGCAGGTGGACGAGCATGCCGATCACGGCCAGCAGGAAGGCGGTCGCCAGGAATTCCGGCACCCTGAAGAGGCGCATCTTCGCGTTGGCCGTTTCAACCACGGCGAGCGCGACACCGCCTGCCGCCAGTTTGAGGAAGAGCACCGGCACCGCCAGCAGCAGCGCCACCGGATCGCCCGCATTCGCGATGCCCCAGGGCACGAACAACGCGAGACCGATGCACGAATACGCGAACAGCTTGAGACTTGCCGCCCACTCCATCAACGCAAGGTGCCGTCCCGAATATTCGAGGATCAGCGCCTCGTGGATCATCGTGAGCTCGAGGTGCGTGGCCGGATTGTCGACCGGCAGCCGCGCATTTTCGGCCAGCGCGACCAGCGTGAACGCGATACCGGCGAACGCCAGGCTCGGATAGATCGTGAGCTCGCCGCGGCCGAGCGTCGCGACGATGCTCGTCAGCAGCGTCGACTGCGTAATCAGCGAGGCCGACAGGAGCACCATCAGCAGTGCGGGCTCTGCGAGGAAACCGATCAGCATTTCGCGACGGGCGCCGAGCGTGCCGAACGCCGTGCCGGCGTCCATCGCCGCGAGCGACAGCGTGACGCGCGCGAGCGCGAACAGGCCAACGAGCGCGATCGCATCGGCGGCGGGCGACAGCGGCAACTCGGTCGACAGTGTCGGCACGATCGCGCACGCGAGCGTCATGGCGGCCCAGACGACATAGGGCGCACCGCGGAACACGGGGCTCGCGCCATGCGCGATGACCGATTCCTTGTTGAACAGCTTGTGAAGCATCCGGTAGGGTTGCCAGATGGACGGCGCACGCCGGTTCTGAAGCCACGCGCGGCATTGGTTGACCCAGCCCGTGAGCAAGGGCGCGGCCGCGATCGCTATCACGATCTCGAGAGTCTGCGAGATGACGCCGGACACGGTTACCATCGTCTCACCAACATCAGAAGCACGATCAGCACGACGAAACTGTATGTCAGGTAAACCGCGATCTTGCCTGTCTGCAGGCGGCCCGCCCAGTCGGCGGTGCGTTGCGTCAGTGCCGCGATGCGCGCATAGAGTGCGGACCAGGTGCGATCGGTCACCGACACCCGGTAGGCCGGCCGTGCGTCGAATGGCGACGGCAATTGCCGCTCGATGCGCAGCAGCGGCGCGAAGATTTCGCGGATCGGCTGCCCGAAGCCTTCCGCCGTATCCTGCATGCGCGCGGTCGAGAACGGAAAGCCGCAGCTCCACGGAGCCGCGCGGCGCAGCCGGCCGTGATATACACGCCGCACCAGCAGCCACACGAGCCCGCAGCAGGCGATGAAGAACAGCATGAACGCCGCGGGCATGTAGCTGGCGCGAGCGGCCGATACGGGCGCGAACAGCAGCCAGCCATGATTGGCCGCGCCGACGCCGGCGCCGACCAGCGTGTGCGTGACGCGGTCCAGCAGCTTGACGAATTGCGCGGGCATCAGCCCGAGCAGCACGCTGGCGGCCGCGAACCAGCAGAACGCGAGCCGTTCCCACGTGTTCGCGTCGCGGGCGCGGTTCAGCTTCGCTTCTCTGGGTTGCCCGAGGAACACGATGCCGAAGAACTTGACCATCGTGTAGCCCGCCAGCGCGGCCGACATGGCGACCAGTGCGGCGGCGATCGGCACCGTCATGGCGAGCACCGAATCGGGCAGCCGCGGCGCGAACAGAAAACCCTGCAGCAGCAGCCACTCTGCCACGAAACCGCTGAGCGGCGGCAGGCCCGCGCTTGCCGCGACGCCCGCGAGAACCGCCCATGCGGTCCATGGCATGAAGCGAATCAGTCCGCCGAGCTTGCCGAGGTTGCGCTCGCCCGTGGCGTGGAGCACGGCGCCCGTGCCCAGGAACAGCAAGCTCTTGAACGCCGCATGCGCGACGATCTGGTAGAGCATCGCGGTCAGCGCGAGCGCGGACAGGCTCGTCATCCCGTACGCGCGAAACAGCACCGCGAGACCGAGTGCGACGATCATCAGGCCGACGTTGTCGATCGACGAATAGGCGAGCAGGCGCTTCATGTCGACCTGGATGGTGCTGAACACCACGCCGAGCAGCGCGGTGCCCAAGCCGAGCACGAGCAGCAGCACGCCCCACCACGCCATCTGCACATGCAACAGGTCGAACAGGACGCGCAGCAGGCCGTACAGACCGACTTTCAGCACGAAGCCGCTGAGGAGCGCCGAGACCGGCGACGGTGCCGCGGGGTGGGCCTCCGGCAGCCACACATGCAGCGGGAAGATGCCGGCCTTCGCGCCGAACCCGACGAGCGCCAACAGGAACGCGAACGACGCGGGGAGCGAATCCAGCGACTGCGCGCGCAGGTTGGCGAAGGTGTAGTCGCCGGTGCGCGCCTGCAGAATGCCGAAGCAGAGCAGCAGCGCGAGCGCGCCGACGTGCGAGATCAGGAAATACAGATAACCCGCCCGGCGGATTTCGCCGATCCGATGGTTGGTCATCACGAGGAACGTCGCGGACGCCGTCAGCGTCTCCCAGGCGACCATGAACACATACGCGTCGTCGGCGATGAGCACCAGTGCGATGCTCGCGACGCAAACATGGTATTCGAAGCAGATCAGCCCGGGCGCGGCCCCTTCGCCCTTACGGAAATAGCCGGCCGAAAAGGCGCCGATCCCCGTGCTGACGAGGCCGAGCACGAACAGGAAATAGCCGGACAGGCGGTCGAGGCGCAGATGAAAGGGCAAGCCGGGAAGCCCGAGCGGCAACACCGCCGAAGAGGGTTCGGCAAAGATGCCGGCGAGGCCCGCCGCGCCGACGAGCAGCCCGACGAGTGCGCCGAGCGGAAACAGGCCGTGGGCCACCAGTCGCGTGCGATGCAAGGCCCCGAGCCCCAGCGTACCGACCGCGAGCCACGCGGCCACGGCCAGCAGGACGAAATGGACGACCGGCACGGGTGCCATCCGGAATGTCTCCAGTACGCTCGGGTTGGACGAGGTGGTTGGAATGGCCGCGGCTCCCGCGACGTATTCCTGCTCGCATTATGACACCGAAAATCAAATCCGGATAACAAATCATGATAATGTCGTTATCATATAAACCTCATGCTCCCCCGGACGGAATGGATGGCCAAGACGGTTGGCTGCGCCGCTCCGGGCTCCGTTCAGGGCGTCATTGCCCCGACCCTGGCGAATGAGGAAAGACCCTATGCCAGCGCAGTACTTCCGAAGCCTGACGGGAAAACACCGCAGCGCGGCCGCGAACCGCCAGCTCGGGTTTTCGCTTGCCTTTATCGCCGGCGCCGCCAATGCCGGCGGCTTTCTTGCGGTCAAGCAGTACACGTCGCACATGAGCGGGGTCGTGTCGACGATCGCGGATCAGGCGGCGCTCGGCGACGTCCGGCTCGCGCTGGCCGGTATCGGCTCGCTGGCGTCGTTTCTGGTCGGGGCCGGTTGCTCGGCGGTGCTCGTCAACTGGGGGCGTCGCCGCAGCCTGCAGAGTCAGTATGTGCTGCCGCTGCTGGTCGAAGCCGCGCTGCTGCTGCTGTTCGGGCTGCTCGGCAGCCACCTCGCCCTCTGGGAAGCGTTCTTCATGCCGGTCACGGTGATCTTGCTGTGCTTCATCATGGGGCTGCAAAACGCGATGATCACGAAGCTGTCGGGGGCGGAAATCCGCACGACGCACATGACAGGCATCGTGACGGACCTCGGCATCGAGTTGGGCAAGCTCTTTTACTGGAATCGCTCGAATGCCGATGTGCACGCGCAAGCGGTGATCGCCAACCGCGCGAAGCTCAGGATTCACGGAACGATGCTGATGTCGTTCTTCGTCGGCGGCCTGGCCGGCGCAATCGGCTTCAAGCATGTCGGCTACGTATCGACCGTGCCGCTCGCCGCGGCGCTCGTCACGCTGGCGATCGTGCCCATTGTCGACGACGTGCTTGAGTATCTCTACCGGCTTGACCGCCGGTCATGAGGCGGCGCAACGCGAAACGCAACCCGGCTTCGGAGCACGCATGGTCGAAGAGCAAGTGCATGTCGGCGGACGTCCGGGCCTGAATGGGCACCGCTCCGCCCTTGTTGCGGCGACGGCGTCGCGCCACGCGAGCGCGGTCGCCCGCACTTCGCAAGGCAGAACGGCTAACGCCAGGGACGTGATGTCCGCGATGACCTTGTGCGCCACCTCCGGCGCCCTGGTTCATGTCACGGCAATCGGCACTGACGCGAGCGCGGTCGTTCGAGCGCTGGTCAACGTGCTGTCGGCGGCGGACCCTGCTTGAGATGCCGTCGCCGAGCCCGATCAACACGCGTGTGCCGCATGCCTTCCGGTGCCGCACGCCAAGGCGTCAATACATTATAATTTGATTAGCATACTTGCCGAATCTGCCCCGCAATGGAAACGAAAACCGCACGCTTGACCATCCTGATCGATCCCGCCAAGAAAGCAGCGTTCGACATGCTCTGCGCGGCGCAGGACCTGACGCCGTCGCAAGTCGTGCGGCAGTTGATTCGCGAATATCTCGATCAGCACGACGTGGACTACAAGACAAAAAGCCCGCTCGGCAAGCGGGTGAAGCGAAGCGCGGCCTGAACCCGAGGCGGTTCAGACGCCGATTTCCCAGTGCGCGTGTCCCTGCGCATGCCAGATCAATCGTTTCGGATCGAGGCGCTCCCCTTCCTTCAAGCGCCGGGCGATCGACGAGAGCTTGAGTTCGCCGGCAAAAGCAAATGAAAGCACGCGCTCGAACAGTACCCGCCGGGAAGGCAGGCGAAGCGGCCCTTTCCAGGCGAAGGCGACGAAATTGCTGTCGTCCCCGCATCGGACCACCGCATACGAAAGACCGAACACGGCGCTTAGCCGTTCGATGTGAACGGGCAGCGACGGATCGTCGTCCGTGAGGTTGATTGCGAGCACCCCCGCATCGCTCAACCGCTCGCGACAGGCGGTAAAGAACGCGATATCCGCGCATCGACTCGGCATCCCTTCCGCGACAAAGGCATCCAGGAGGATCACATCCGTGCGGACATCCTCCCGTGTCACGTACTCCGCGCCATCCGCACAGATCACCTTGAACCGGGCATCGTCCGCGGGAATCCTGAACACGTCGCGTAGTGCGATGACTTCCGGATCGATTTCGACTGCGTCGATGACCACGCCGGGCAGATGCCGATAACAGAACTTCGCCAGCGAGCCCCCGCCGAGCCCGATCATGCAGATATGTCCCGCGGACGGGTACAGCAGCAGACATCCCATCATGGTTCGCGTGTAGCCGAGTGCAAGCTTGTCCGGCGTGCGCAGCGACATGAAGCTTTGGGTGCCCAGGTGATCGAAGTGCAGCGAGCGTGCATGCTGCGTCTCCAAGACATACGGGCGCCCGTCGTTCAACGGGGTCGACAGAAATTTGACGAACGCATCGTAGGAGGTTCGATCCTGCTCCATGCTCGGTAGCCCAGGTAAGCAAGTAATGGGGGGGATCCCCCGTGGCGAACCGCAACGACAATCGCGTTCGCCATCGGTGAGCGCGCGACCCATTATCGGCTCACGGACGGGCCGACCACTGCGAAAGCACACACATCATTATAATACTATACACATCATATTAACGTAGACTTATAATGCATGCCAACCGCCGTTCGCTGGAATTGCGGGCGGATTTGCGGAGGTAGTCGACATGTTCGATATGGATGGGACGCTGCTGTTGCCCGATCGGCGACCCGTATCCCTGCTGGAGGTCGCGGGAAGTCAGGGGCTTGTCGTCGTGGGCGTGGGGCGCGGCGGCGAGCGCGGTTTCCAGATGGTCCACCGCTTCCACGATGCGGGTGAACGGCTGGCGGCAGACGGTATCCATCTGGCCTTCGTTTATCCGAGGGAATCGGCCCGGCATGTGATGGATCCGATCTCGGTGGCCAGTGCGCGATTCCGCCACCATCCGCGCCTGCTGCTCGACGTGGATGGCTGCTGCTTCGCGCAAGGCGTGTCTCCTCGATTGCTGAGGGCTGTGTATCTGGGCGATGAAATGAAGCGTCTCGCCGGCCTCGATATCGACGTGCGCAACGCGGCATGGGACATTGAGTTCGACGCCTTTCTGATGGCCTGCCGGCTCGCTCCGTCCTACTGACTACCACGATCCAGTCTCACTGGCATACGCGAGGAACATGGCAACCGTCGTCTATTTCGAAATAGGTTCCGCATGGAGCCGGAACGGTGCAGCGTCCGTGCGCGATGAGCTCGTGGACACGGCGCGCCGTTTCGACAGCGACATCCTGCTGATCGCGAACGGGCGCCACGGGAATGCAAAGGATGGCATGGCCATCTCGTCGCTACAGGTACGGCTCGGCACGTCCGCGCAAGTCCTTGCAAGCGGTCCGGACGAAGAGGCAGCGCTGCATGCGCTTTTGCCCTTGCTGCAAGAGGGCTGACCCGCGTGCCACCTGTCGACCTCCCGTAGCCGGGTCTGCGTTCGGCGTCCTCGTCCGAGGCCGCCGACAAGCCGATCGCCGTGGAAACCGATCACGCCGCCTGCGCAATCCATGCAACCGCCGCGGCGCACGCGGCCACGTTCGTTCACGCCGTCGCGGTTTCGCGCTGCAACGCCGGCAGCTCCAGATTCGCGCGAAAATCGCCGCCGACATAGTCGGTATCGAGCAGCTCGCGCCGACGCAACTCGGGGAGCAAACCGTTGAGCAGCAAATCCTCCTGATCGGGCTGGCCGAGCCCGTGCAGCGACAGCACGTCGACGAGCCCCGCGCGATAGCGCGTTTCGATCGCATCGGCGAGCTGCGCCGGCGTGCCGGCGACGAACCAGTGGCCGGTCTCCTGCGCACGGATGATCAGCTCGCGCAGCGTGAGCCGCTGGCGCGCATAGCCGATGAAGATCGCAACGCGTCCGCGCCGGCGCTGCACGCTGTCGATCTCGGGCAGCAGCGATTCCGGCAGCGGCTGGTCGAGCGGCAGGTCGCGCAGGTCGATGCCGCCGCCGAGCATGTCGGCGAGTTTCAGCCTGCCTTGTTCGTAATCGATGCGTTCGTGCTTGTCGCGCAGCCGCCGCGCGACGTCGGCATCGGATTCGCCGATCACCGAGTGAAACGAGTTCATCACGAGCGGCAGCCGGTCGCCGCGGCCGAATGCAACGGCCTGCCGGTGCAGCTCGGCGACGAACGTGCGCGCATCGTCGAGCGTCGGTTGCGACGTGTAGACGACTTCGGCGTAGCGCGCGCCGAGCGATACGCCGCTGGCCGACTGCCCGGCCTGAAACAGCACGGGCCTGCGCTGCGACGACGGCGGCACGTTCAGCGGCCCCTGCACCTGGAAGTGCTCGCCGCGGTAGTCGACTGCACCGAGCTTGCGCGGATCGACCGAGACGCCGCCTGACGGCCCGCGGCGCGTCGCGGCCGGGTCATTCGCGTCGAACAGCGCGTTGACGACTTCGACGAATTCGGCCGCGCGCGCATACCGCCGTTCCGGATCGGGCAGCGCCGCGTCGCCGAAATTCTCCTCGCCGACCGACGACGTCACCGCGTTCCACGCGGCACGGCCACCGCTCACATGATCGAGCGTGCCGATCAGCCGTGCGAGATTGTATGGATGGTGATATGTCGTCGACACCGTCGCGACGAGCCCGATGGCGGAAGTCGCCTGGCTCAGCGCCGCGAGCGCGACGATCGGCTCCTGGCTGCCCGTGCTGCCGGCGAGGCCGGCCGAATCGGCCTGCAGCAGATCGGCGGTGAAAAGGCCGGTGATCTTCTCGGCTTCGGCCTTGCGCGCGAGTGCTGCCGCGCGCCGCACGCCCTGCGCCACATCCGCATCGCCGGGCGCGTACAGCACGCTCGCGGCTCCGACGAGCGTCTTCAGTCGTCTGCGCGCGCCGCTCATGATGCGGCTCCGGTCGTCGCGCGACGGCGTGCGGCGCGCAACGCGCGTCGTTCACCTTGGTCGTTCATCTGCATTCCTTGAGATTCCAATCGGTCGGATGAGGCATGTCGGCATCGCGACAGCGAGCACGCTCGCGCCGGATCGTCCGGCTTGCTCCAGCAACGCGCCTCGAAGCGCGCAGCCAGTGACCATAACGCAAGCTCCCCGGTCGGCCGGAACCAATATTTTCGGCTTTCGATATTCTTCTTGATTGTTTGACCGCGCGAACGGCGGCGAAAAATAATTCGTCATGCCAACCCGTTGATCAGGCCGCTTCGACCCGCGCCGATCGCATCATCATGACGTTCGACGCCACTCGCTCCGATTCCGCTTCCGCTTTGTCCGCCTTGCCGTTCCGCTTGAGCGTGCTCGACAAGAGTCCCGTTTCGCCGGGAGAAACCGCCGCCGACGCACTGGCGCGCAGCGTCTCGCTCGCGCACTTCGCCGATGCCGCCGGCTATCACCGCTACTGGCTCGCCGAGCATCACAACACGGCCGCGCTCGCGTGCCCGTCGCCGGAGATCCTGATCGCGCACGTGCTGGCCCACACCCGGCGTATCCGCGTCGGCTCGGGCGGGGTGATGCTGCAGCACTACAGTCCGTACAAGATCGCGGAAAATTTCAACCTGCTCGCGTCGCTCGCGCCGGGCCGCGTCGATCTCGGCATCGGCAAGGCGCCGGGCGGCTTGCCGCTGTCGACGCGCGCGCTGCAGGCCGGCTACGATCCGGCGCGCCGCCCGTCGTTCGCGGATCTCGCCGACGAACTGAACCGTCACCTCCAACACACGGGCATCCCGCACGACGCATCGGACGACGCAGCTTCGCTGCACGCGACGCCGCGCCCGCCCGTGCCCGCACAACCGTTCCTGCTCGGCGCAAGCGCGGAAAGCGCGACGCTCGCCGCGACGCTCGGCTGGGCATTCGTCTACGCGTCGCATCTGAACGCATCCGCGACGGACCTGGAACGCGCGTTCGATACGTACCGCCGCGCGTCCGGCGGGCGCACGCCGCTGCTCGCGGTCTCCGCGATCGTCGCGCCGACACGCGACGCAGCCGCGCAACTGGCAAGCGGCCATCAGGGCTTTCGCGTGCAGGTCGGCGACACGCCGGCCGTCAACGTCGGCAGCCTCGAACAGGCACACGCATACATCCGTCAGGCAGGCAACGGCCCGCACCGGATCGAGCCGCGCGAAACGCGAATCGTGCACGGCACGCGCGACGACGTACTGCGCGAACTCGACACGCTGCATCGTCGTCACGGGATCGACGAATTCGTCGTCGACACGCCGCTCGCCGACGCCGCACCGCGAATTGCGTCGCTGCGGCTGCTGGCCGGCGCGGCGGTACTGAACGCACCGGATTCGCCAGACTCGAGCGCGCGCACAGCCGCCTACCAGCCGGACTTCGAGGGCGCCGCGCCATGACCGACACGATCCGCATCGCCGGCGTCGACGACGTGCCGGCCCTCTATGCATTGCTGCAGGACGCATACGCACCGCTCGTGCCGCAAGGCGTGCACTTCACGATCACGCGTTCGCCGATCGAGCGGGTCGCGCAAACCGTCGCGCGCGAAACGACGTTCGTGCTGGAGCAAACGGCACCCGATGGTCACGCAGCCCTCGCGGCCACGTTGACCGTGCGGTTTCCGTGGGTATCCGGCGAACGCCATCGCACGCCGCATCCGTTCCTCCACTGGTTCGCGGTCGCGCCGGCGTTCAAGCGGCAAGGGCTCGGGCACGCGCTGCGGGAACACGTCGAGACGCAGTTCCTGACCGCGCAGGTCAAGGCGCCCGCGACGTATCTCGCGACCGCGACCAATCATCCATGGCTACAGTCGTACTACGAGCGCGGCGGCTACGTGCCATTCGATCGCTCGACGAACGCGCTCGGCACGCCGCTCGTCTGGCTCAGAAAAATCCTGATTCCGGATCTCTACGAGAGTCCGGCGACGGCCGACACCGCGCCGGACGGCCTGCGTCTTCCCACGAACGCGTAACGCGCGGGCTCGCCCTGCTTCGCGTACTGCATCCCCTGCCATCCATCTCGTGAAAGGCTTCAACGCATGACTCTCGCATTTCCGGATTCCGCTTTCCGCGCGTCGCGCCGCGCCGCATCGACCGCACTGCTGCTCGCCGTCGCGATGCCGTATGCGGCGTTCGCCCAGGGCACGCCCGTCTCCGGCGGCACGCTGACCTGGGGCGTCGAAACGGAGCCGCGCACGCTGAATCCGCAACTGAACGGCCAGGACAAGGTCGAACTGCTGCTGCGCAACGCCTATGAAAGCCTGCTCGCGCGGAAGCCCGACGGCAGCTACGTACCGTGGCTCGCGACCGGCTACAAGGTCTCGGCCGACGGCAAGACCTACACGTTCACGCTGCGCGACGGCGTGAAGTTCACCGACGGCGCGCCGTTCGACGCGCAGGCCGTCGCCCGCAACTTCCTGAACGCCCGCGAGCTGTCCTATTCGGCCGGCAGCCAGCTGGCACAGCTGATCTCGCACGTCGCGGACGTGCAGACGCCGGACGCGCATACGGTCGTGATCACGCTCGACGCGCCGTATGCGCCGTTCCTGACGTTCGCCGGCCGTCTGCCGCTGCTGTCGCCGAACGCTTTCGGCCGGCCGGGCCTGAAGTCGGGCGGCACCGACATCGCGGGCACCGGCCCGTTCATCCTGAAGCGCTACGTGAAAGGCCAGGAAATCGAGTTCGCGAAGAACCCCGACTATCGCTGGGCGCCGCCGACGGCGGGCCACCAAGGCCCCGCGTACCTCGACCGGGTGGTCTACCGGTTCCTGCCCGAATCGTCGGTGCGCACCGGCGCACTGTTGTCCGGCCAGGTCGACGTGATCGAAGGCGTGTCCGGCAACGACGCTGCGCTGATCCGCAAGAACGCCGATTTCACGTACCGCCGCGCGCTCAACACCGGCACGCCCTACTCGCTGTTCCTGAACGTCGACTACGGCCCGACCCGCGACGTGAAAGTACGCCGCGCGCTGCTCGAAGGACTCGACGCGACCGGCATCGTGCAGTCGATCTACCGCGGCGAGCGCACGCGCGCATGGGGCATCACGTCGCCGATCGATCCGCTCTACGACGCCGCCGTCGAAAAGACCTACGGCAACAATCCGGCGCTTGCGAACCGGTTGCTGGACGAAGCCGGCTGGCAGGCACGCGACGGCAGCGACTACCGGACCCGCGACGGCGAACGCCTGACGATCGCGGTGATCCAGGCGCAGGCGACGGTACGCGACCAGCGCGACGTGCTGCTGCAGGCACTGCAGGCGCAAGCCCGGCAACGCCTCGGCGTCGACCTGAAGATCCAGTACGTCGACGACGGCACGTACGTCGAAGCACGCAAGAGCGGCAAGTTCGGCTCGATCGCGAACTCGAACACGCCGCCCGACGGCATCGACATCGAAGGCCACTACCTGCCGGTCGGTCACGGCGGCGCGCTGAACTACAGCCGTGCGTCGGCGCCCGAGCTCACGCGCTGGCTGCAGGCGGCCGCGCGCACGCGGAACGTCGCGCAGCGCAAGCAGCTGTACGGCGAACTGCAGCACTTCGCGATCAACGAGCAGGCGTACGCGGTGCCGCTGTACGAGCCCGAAGACCAGATCGCGGCCGCGAAGGCGGTCCAGGGGCTGCGCTTCCGTTCGTTCGCGCAGATGCCCGAGAACCCGTACGACGTGTGGATGAAGAAGTAAGCCGGCGCGCAGCGGCCCGCCTTTGCATCGCGGTTCGCGCCGACCCGACAGGAGATTTCCCAAATGAACCATTCGACCTCCGCGCCCGCCTCCGTCTCCGACACGCTGCCGGCCGCGCCGTCGCCGGCCGCATGGCGCCGCTGGCCGGGTTCGCCGGTCGTCACGCGGCTCGCCACCGGCGTGCTCGTGCTGTGGGCCGCGATCACGCTGTCGTTCGCGGCCGTGCATCTCGCGCCGGGCGACATCGTCAGCATCCTGGTCGGCGAGCAGGTGAGCACGCCCGAGATCGAAGCTGCGATCCGCCAGGAATGGGGACTCGACAAGCCGCTCGCGCTGCAATACGTGCATTACCTGTGGCGCGTGCTGCACGGCGACTTCGGCCGCTCGTACATCCTGAACACCGACGTCGCGCCGCTCGTGCTCGGCCAGCTGTGGCCGACGCTGAAGCTGACGGGCGCGGCGCTCGTCGTGACGATCGTGTTCGCGGTAAGCCTCGCGGTGCTGACGGCCGGCCGCCGCTGGGCGGGTCGCGCCGCATCCGGCGTCGAACTGCTGCTGGCATCGACGCCGTCGTTCTGGCTCGGGATCATGCTGCTGTTCGTGTTCAGCTTCACGCTGAAGCTGTTCCCGGTGGCCGGCGATCGCGGCTTCGCGTCGCTCGTGCTGCCCGCGCTGTCGCTGGGGCTTGCGCAGGGCGCGGTGATCGGCCGCGTGCTGCGACAAGGCATCGAGCGCGCGCTCGACGAGCCGTATGCGCTGACGGTGCGTTCGTGGGGGATCGGCGGGCTCGCGCTGCGCGTGCGCCATGCGCTGCGCCACGCGGCGCTGCCGGCCGTCACGCTCGCCGGCTGGCTCGTGGGCGGCCTGCTGAGCGGCGCCGTGATCACCGAGCAGGTGTTCGGCCGGCCGGGCCTCGGCAAGGTGACGGTCGACGCGGTGCTGTCGAAGGACATGCCGGTGATCCTCGCGATCGCGATCCTGTCGGCCGCGATCTACGTCGCGCTCAGCGCCGCCGTCGATCTGCTGTACCTGCTGATCGATCCCCGCCTGCGCGAACACCGCGCACGGCATTGAACCGGAGGCACCGATGTCCACTCCCGTCGCCCTCGCGTTGCGCCCGCACGCGGCACGCAGCACGGCCGGCTGGCTGTACCGCCATCCGTGGCTTGCGCTCGCCGCCGTCTATCTGCTGCTGAACGTGGTCGCCGTCGTCGCGCCCGGCTGGCTCGCGCACTACGATCCGCTCGCCGCCGATCCGCTGTCCGCACAGCTCGGCAGCAGCGCCGAGCACTGGCTCGGCACCGACCAGCTCGGCCGCGACATCTACTCGCGCATCGTATATGGCGCACGCTATTCGCTGTCGATCAGCGTGGCCGCGATCGGCGTCGCGACGCTGTTCGGCACCGCGCTCGGGCTGCTCGCCGGGCTCGCCCGCGGCTGGCTCGACGAGCTGATCACGCGCTTGCTCGACGTCGTGTCCGCGTTCCCCGACCTGCTGCTCGCACTGATGCTGATCTCTTTCACCGGCCCCGGCGCGGTGAACCTGGTGTTCGCGCTCGGCGTCGCCTCGGTGCCGCGCTTCGCGCGCGTCGTGCGTGCGCAGACCTTCGTCGTCGCGTCGTCAGGCTACGTCGAGCACGCGCGCACGCTCGGCCTCGCGCCGGCAGTGCTGATCTGGCGGCACGTGCTGCCGCACGCGATCGCGCAGGTGCCGGTACTCGCGACGGTCGGCCTCGGCACCGCGATCATCGGCACGTCGGGGCTGAGCTTTCTCGGCATGGGGCCGCAGCCGCCGGCAGCCGAATGGGGGCTGATGCTCGCCGAAGGCCGCAACTATCTGTACAACGCGTGGTGGATTGCCGTATGGCCCGGCCTCGCGATCACCGCGGCCGTGATCGCGGTGAATGCGCTCGGCGGCTACTGGCAGGCGCGCTTCGAGCGCCGGGAGGCGGCATGAGCACGGTCGGAGTCGTGTCGCAACCGACGCCCGAGCATGGCGCGCCGGTGGTCCGCATCGAGCAACTGACCGTCGGGTTCCGTGGCGCGCGTGGCACGCAGCCCGTCGTCGGGCCGCTCGATCTCACGCTGCATGCCGGCGAATGCGTCGCGCTGGTCGGCGAATCGGGTTCCGGCAAGTCGGTTACCGCGCGCAGCCTCGTCGGGCTGAACGGCCCGCATGCCGCGATCGACGCGGCATGCTTCGACATCGCCGGCATCGACGTGCGCCGCCATCGGGAACGCGACTGGCGCGCCATTCGAGGTCGCCGGATCGGCTATGTGCTGCAAGACGCGCTGGTGTCGCTCGATCCGCTGTGGCGCGTTCGCGACCTCGTCGCCGAAGCGCTGCACGACACGCGGCGGCGCGATGTCGCCGCGCGCAGCGCCGACCTGCTGCGCTCGGTCGGCATCGACGACCCCGAGCGGCGGCTGCCGCAGTATCCGCACCAGTTGTCGGGCGGCTTGCGGCAGCGCGTGCTGATCGGCACCGCGATCGCGGGCGGCGCGTCGCTGCTGATCGCCGACGAGCCGACCACTGCGCTCGACATGACCGTGCAACGCCAGATCCTGTCGCTGCTGCGCGCGCGCCGCGATGCCGGCGACGCGGTGCTGCTGATCAGCCACGATCTCGCCGTCGTCGCCGAACTGGCCGACCGCGTGCTCGTGATGCGCGGCGGCCAGATCGTCGAGCAAGGGCCGGCACGCGACGTGCTGAGCGCGCCGGCGCATCCGTACACGCGCCGGTTGCTCGCGGCGATTCCCACTGCCGCGTCGCGCGGGTACCGGCTCGCGGCCACCGCGCGCGTGCCGCTGCCGCCGAAACGCATCGATACGGGCGCGCCGGTGCTC
>NZ_JAGIXF010000096.1:0-21049 GCF_021483755.1 Burkholderia sp. WTPI3
GCTAATCTTACTGTGTCAATAAATTCATGCCATTATAGGAACTTCTTCATCCTTGGCGTAAGGAATGATGGATTGGGAGACGTCATTCGAGGCGTATCTGGAACATTTGTGCGAGGCGCTTGGGCATAACGACCGTGAATCAGGATTGAAGGGCTATTGCCAAGGGCTAATGCTGCCAATTCGGCGCAAGAGCGTCGAGCCGCTGGCCGCACATCTGGAGCCGGAGCATGTGAGCGCACGACACCAGTCGCTGCATCATTTCGTGGCGAAATCGGAATGGTCCGATACGGCGCTGCTCGAGCAGGTGCGGCGCTGGGTGCTGCCGCACATGGACCCGGCGGGCGGGTTGTACTGGATCATTGACGACACGGGCTTTCCCAAGAAGGGCAAGCATTCGGTCGGTGTGGCGCGGCAATACTGCGGTCAACTGGGCAAGCAGGATAGCTGCCAGGTGGCGGTGAGTCTGTCGGTGGCGACGGAAGAGGCAAGCTTGCCGGTGTCGTATCGACTGTATCTGCCGCGTGAATGGAGCGACGATCCCGCGCGACGACAGAAAGCCGGCGTGCCTGAGCAAATCGAGTTTGCAACCAAACCGGAGATTGCGGTCGGGCAATTGCGCGAAGCTCGGCAAAGCGGCGCGCCCGACGGTGTCGTTCTGGCCGATGCTGGCTATGGAGACGACACCTCGTTTCGCGAGGCCGTTAGCGAGCTCGGATTGCAGTATGCGGTGGGCATTCGCTCGAACACACGCGTATGGACGCCGGGTACTGCGCCTCTATCGCCGGAACCTTCCGTGGGGAAGTCGGGCCGACCGCGCAGCTTATTACGGCGCGCGCCGGGGCATGAGCCGATCGGAGTCAAAGATCTGGCCTTGACGCTCGATGCCTCGCGGTATCGCACTGTGATATGGCGTGAAGGCACGTGTGCCGCACTCAGTTCGCGCTTTGCCGCCGTGCGCGTGCGTGCTTCACACCGCGATTACTGGCGCTCCACACTGCGCGATGAGGAATGGCTGCTAATCGAATGGCCTGAAGGTGATGCGGAGCCGCTCAAATATTGGCTTTCGACTTTGCCCCCAGACACGACGCTCGAACGCATGGTTCATGTTGCCAAGATGCGCTGGCGTATCGAGCGGGACTATCAGGATCTCAAGCAGGAATTCGGCCTGGGACACTTCGAAGGACGTGGCTGGCGTGGCTTCCACCACCATGCATCATTGTGCATTGCTGCTTACGGGTTTCTTGTTGCTCAACGCCTTATACAGGGCGGCAGTAAAAAAAACTCCGCGAACCGCAATCCATTTGCCTTACCCTCGGATTACGTGCCACGCGGGTCCCCAGCGCGCGCAGCGCCACGTGGCTGATTCCATCACCACGCTGCGCTGGCGTATCGCTGCCTACATCGCGCGCCGGCTCCAGCGATGTCCGTTTTGTTCAACTTCCAATGCTGATTTATTGACACAGTAAGACTAAGGAAACGACGATTGCCGATGGCTCGGCACCGCGTCAACGTCCGGCTCGCCACGTGCCGGCGAGCGAAAAACGGACCGTCTGCCTGTTCGAATCCGACCGACGCCGATCCGGTGACGCGCGTGCCCATCCGACTTCCCGGGTATTCGAGGGAGGCACGATCAGCGGTGTACTAAACGCGGACCAGTCCGTGACCCTCCATACCAGTGCTCTGAGCTACACCGATGCACGACTGTTTGCCAGCGGCATGCTTCGCCCAGTGCAGAAGCGGACGGGCCGATCGCCGGACTTCCGCGGCCATCTCGACGTACCGTTCGACTCGCAATTCGAGACGACCGAATACACCGAGGACGTTGCCGGCTGGTGGAAGGTAACGAGAGGAGGGACGCAGTACCTCTTTCTAGTCCTGACTCGCCGCCCGAAGGTGACGAAGCGCTAAAGCAACTTCAGCGCGCCCACACATGACCCATAGCCCGCGCGATACCTCGGTATCCACGGGCTTTTTCTTTTCCCATTCCACCTCTCCCGCCGCATTTCAGGTCGCTCTGCCTTTCAACCTCCACCGGAGATCGACCTTGACGCTTGCATCCTATCTGACCACCCAGCAGCATGAAAAACGCCTCCTAGGCCTCCTCAACCAGTTTTCGTACAACCATCGCGTATCCACGGTTTTTTCGGACTTCGTCGAGCTGTCGGCGCTCGCGATCAGCAACGCTGTCGATCGAAACCAGTACCAAGACCGCGAAGCGCAATGGCACCTGGTCAACGATCGCTATTCGAAGGAAGAGCAAGCACGCTTTCCTGCCATGCTCGCCGAGCTGACGATGGCGTTCGAGCGGAGAATCGAAGCACTGCAGGTGAGCGGTGCGCGCAGCAACGTGATGTCGATCTCAGGCGACCTTGCCGATGTCCTCGGCGCCACGTTCATGGCGCTGGATTCCGGAAACTCGAGGGCGGGGCAGTTCTTCACGCCCTACGAGGTGTCGTTGCTGATGGCGGGGATGATGTTGACCGACGTCGATCCCACGATTTCGGAGAAGGGATACGTCACCCTGAGCGAGCCCGCTGTGGGAGCTGGAGGGATGGTGATCGCGGCCGCCGAAGTGATCCACTCTCGCGGCTTCATCTATCAGCGCTCGATGCACGCGACTTGTGTAGACGTAGATCTGCGATGCGTACACATGACCTATCTCCAACTCGCACTTCTGCACATCCCTGGGGTAGTCGTCCATGGGAATTCGCTGACGGTGGAAGAGTGGAGTGTGTGGCATACGCCGGCACACGTGCTCGGCGGATGGCGTGGACGGTTGCAACGCGCACGCGCGACCGAAAGGTCCGGTCGCAACTTTGACCCCGCCGTCGAGAACGCTGACCACGACCGCGAGATCGCGATCGAAGCGGTGAGCCACGGGACGTAACCACGAAATGAACTCAGGCCTGTTCCGGACGCGTCCGAAGCAGGCCTTTTTCTTTTACGGCCGCCACTCAACTCACCCCACCTTTTTCGGGCGGCGCTTCCTGGCGGCAGGGGCGGGCGGATTCGCGAAATATTCGAGCCGGCGCGATTCCACCTGCGCGCGAAATTCCTCCAGCATGTCAGACGGCGCGATCACCTCCGCCTTGACCCAATCCGGTGGGTACTGCACGTCTGCGAGATAGTCGTTGTAGACCTTCGTCCCGATCTGGCTCAGCCGAGCCAAGCTCAGGTCGTACTTGGCCGCAAGATCCGCGGGCGGACGCCCCTCGACGAGCAATGCGTGGGCGATCGCTCGAGTCTTCTCGACCATGCGAGGGCTCTTCGCGATCGCCTGCGCGAATTGTTCTTCGGACAGGCGAATTGTGGACTGGTTTTCGTGGTTCAGCATGCGTGACGGGCAGGTTCGCGCGCAAGCCGGAGCGGATTAGGCGAATGCCACCGGGCACTCGACTTCGACCTTGGTAAGGCCCACCGCAGCCAGGCGCTGTAGTAGATCCTCAAGGTTATCAAACTTCTCCGCAACTACCCCCGCAGTCACGCCCGCAATCCAGTGCCCATCGCGCTTTCGCACGAGCGCCGCTTCGCCCGCTGCGGCCGCACGAGCAAACGTCTCGATAGAGACCGTCGGGTCACATACGTCACCTGCGTCACCGTCCGGGGCGGGATCGGCCTGGACAGCGGGCGGCACGCCGGGCGCAGTGTCCAGCCGAGCACCGATGCCGGCGCTATCGTCCTCGCGCGGGCTTTCCGCGTCAGCGTCATGACCCGTCACACCAGGAGCATTGCCGGCCGGCGCCGCCGTGCTGCGGGACTCCGCAGGGGACACCTTGCCGTCGAAACCCTGACTGAACGTTGCGTCGCGCGCCCCGGTTCCCTCCTGGCCCCCGACACGGACATCTGCAGCAGCAGCCTGCTTGATTTCCTTGATTGCAGACCGAGCCGCTTGCCGCACGTTCAGATTCGGATCCGCCTTCGCGGCGCTGACTACGCGCTTCGCGGCCGCCGGATCCCGCTTCTCCAGCTTCGCGAGCTCGTTCACCGTCGAGATATCGGCCGTCACTCCAGCATTGACCGCTTCCGCCGCAACACCGCCGGCATCAAGCGCCTCGACGAACTTGAGCCGTTCGTGTATCCAGTTGATCGACTTGCCCCACAGCTCGGCCACAAGTTCGAGCGTGCCGAGTTCCGCGTAATCGTCTTTCACCGCAGCTGCGAGTTCCGCGGGAGTAAGATCCTCGCGTTCAATGTTTTCCGCGATCTGAACGCGCCGGGCTTGCTTGGCAGTCAGTTCTTTGATCGTCGCCAGCAAATCCATCCCGCCGATCTCGCATGCACGGTAGCGACGCTCACCAGCAACAAGAAGGAATTCGGAAATCCCATCGGGATCCCGCACGACGATCGCTGGCTGGAGCTGGCCGTTCGCCTTGATATCCGCCGCCAGCTCTTTAAGCGACTCAGACCGAAACCCCGGGTTTTTCGGCCCACGTATCTGCGCTTTGACGCGAATCCGAGACGGTGCGATGAGCTGCGGAATGTCGACGCCAGTGGCCCTTGCATCGATCGACTGCTGGACCGAAGAAGCACGCTTGATGCTATTCGCAAAGACATTTTTCACTTACGCCTCCTTCACCATGCCAAGACGCCCGAACACCTCGGCGCACGCGGCCATCATTTCCTTCGCAGCGACCCGCTGCGCGCCAGCACTCGCACCGCGCCATACGGGGCGGCCTTGGGCGAGCGATGTCGACACGCTTACCCGGTCCATTACGACTTGCTTGAGGATCAGATCGCCGAACTCCTGGCGCATTGCCGCAACACCGCCCAACTCGGTCAGCGACTTGCTGTTGATCTTGCACATCAAGAACCCGACCTGCTTCAGGCCCGGGTTGAATTCACGCCTGATCGAATCCAGCGTCTGTTGCAACTTTGAAATGCGGGCCATCGTGAACACGCTGATGTTCGTCGGCGTCACGACTGCGTCTACTTCGCACAGCACCCCAAGGGCGCGCCGTGCAAGGTGGGGCGGGGTATCGATGATGCAAAGATCGAAGTCCTTCTCGATCGTCGCGAGTCCCTCGTCAAGCGGCAAGGTAAGCCGGTCTTGAATCTCGCCGAAGAGTGTTCGAACCCGTCCCAAGTCGACCGGACCGTCTTGCTTTCCGAGCTCCGTTTCGAGATCCGCGAGCACATCGACGGGAAGATCGTGCAGGTCAAGAAGTTCGGGTTCAGCGTCGACCACGAACAGCCGATCGCCGACCTGGCGCGGACGGCGTCCGTTCGGGTTCCCCCGAAAAAGCTCACCGGTCGTCAGCGCGTCCGACGCGCCGTCACTCAGCGTGAAGACTTCGGATACGTCACCCTCGTCGGCGTCGATGAGCACCGTCCGCAGGCCCAATTCATTCGCAGCGTAATCTGCGAGGTGCAAGGACGTCGTCGTCTTGCCGACACCACCTTTCTGATTCGTAACCGCAACTTTATCCATCTCGAATTCCCCGGTTTGGACCCGCACTACTGCGTGGACAGACATCAGAATACTATTAATCATTTAATAGTTTGTCAACGCCAAATTGCGTGATTGAGTGCGCGGGAAATTCCCGCATGCGTGAATGCCAGGGGGACTCTATCGGAGGATGTGGAAATGCAGAAACGCCGCCCTGACAGCGGCGGCGTCAAAATTCCTCCAGTGCGAGCCTTCGTCAGCTCGCCAGCAAATCTGGAACGTCCTCATTCAACGGCGCGTTGTACTCGATGTGCGGCGGTATCTTCATGTGCCCAGTGATCCAGAGCCGCGCGGATTGCTTCACGCGTTGCTGTGTCGGTTTGTCAAGGTTGCCCATCATCGCGTCCGCCGCCGCGCGATAGCGGGGTGCACCGGTGGCCGCAATCCATAACCACTGCGCCGCTGCGAAAATGTTGCGCTCCTGGTAGTCGCTTCCCATACCGTTCAGCGAAGCGAGGTAATACATCGCGTCGCGTTGCCACTTTTCGGCACTTCGCTGCAGCTGGACGAGTCCATCGAAGTAGTTCTTTTCGGCGCCTTTCCCCTCCACAAGCGCGACGCCCCATTTCAGTAGCGCGGTCGGCTCACCGGCACCTGCAGCTTTCCGATACCAGAGCATCGCTTCGCGCAGGTCCGCCGGCACCGATCGAAATCCGTTCTCGTAGATCACTGCCAAATGCATTACTGCTGGCAGAAACACTTTGTCGGTCGCCGTATTTGCGGCCGCGCGAAACCAGCGCACTGCCAGCTCCGGCTGCGGATTCCCCCCGTTATCCAAGCCCCAGAGGTAGATCAACCCAAGGTTGTACGCGGCGAAAACGTTGCCGGATATCGTTCCCTCCGGCGTCATCTTTCCAGCGGCAATCAGGTAGGACTTCATCGCAATCGGGATGCTGCCGCCTGGTGGGTAGCCGGGCTGCATGGCGGTCGACGTGCCTGGCGAGCGACCGATCTGATAGAGGTAGCCGAACTGCATCGTCGCCCAGGGGTCCCCCCCGCGGGAGCTCTTGAGCAGCTTGTCGAGCGCCTCTTGCGAGCCATTCTGCGCTGCCCGGAATAGGGCGAGCGCATCTTTCTGATTACCACCGACAAGGCGGTCGAGAAGACCTGCAAAGCTCGGTTGGGTCCACGTCGCAACGGCCACTGCAGCGACATTGCGCAACATGCGGCGACGCGCACGCGAAGCGTTTCTGGAATATCGAACCGGCGGATACCATTTTCTCGCTTTCATCGGGAAGGGGGCTGTCTTGTCCAAGAAGAGCACTGTCATGCGGCGCATTATCGAACTGGTTATCGAAAATCCAGAAATCACCAGCTATGAAGTCGCTGCGTTGCTATATGAACGCGATATCGATGGGTATTCCCCTGAGATGAAGCGCGTCCGCGTCGCGCTCCACGGACTGTGCAAGCTCAGGTGGCTGAGTCGACGCGTCAAGGAAGGCGATGGCGTCTATCTCTATCGATATAGCCGCCGCTGGCCGCCGAAGAAAGACGCCGTCATCCACCGTCCCCCCGACTCTCCGCCGCCGGCCGTCGGCCGGCTCGCTACGGCAATGGTGAAGTGGGGGAAGTGCCGCGCCAATCACAACCAGTTTGAAACCACCGAGACCCTCAAATGAGCATCTTTTCCGGCGTAAAGCAGCGCGTGTTGTCTCAGCAGGCAACCGACCCTCAACTGCAGATGATGGAGCTCATGGTCCGCGACCGCCGAGCAGACCGCCGCTTCAGGATCCTGCGCCTCGTGATCGTCGTTCTCATTCCGATCCTTGTCTTCGTGAGCAAGATCGATCTGACCGCTTTGCCGCTCGCGTGGCCGTCGTCCACACCCCAGCTCGGTATCGTGCGAATCACGGGCACCGTAGGGAAGGGCACAGACAGGGCAGACGTGATCGTGCCGCAGCTCACTCGCGCGTTCACTGACGACAGCGTGAAGACCATTGCTCTGATGATCGACTCGGGTGGCGGTTCACCGATCGACGCCGAGCGGATCAACACCGCGATCGACACACTCAAGCAGAAGCACCGCAAGCCCGTCGTCGCCATCATCAATTCGCTCGGCGCGTCCGCGGCCTACCTGATCGCTATCCACGCTGACAAGGTGGTCGCCGGCCGCTTTTCCCTCGTCGGGTCGATCGGCGCTGTCATCGAGTCGTGGAACGTCTCGGGTGCGCTCAGACGCTTCGACGTCGAGCAGCACGCGTACGCGTCGGGACCGCTCAAAGCGATGCTGAATCCGTTCATCCCGTCGACAAGCGATGCGGACAAGAAGGCACAGACGCTCGTCAACGTGTTGGCGAAGGAGTTCGTCGACGAGCTCGTCCAGCAGCGTGGCACGAAACTCGTCGCGGGCGTCAGGTATGACACGGGCGAAGTCTGGAATGGCGAGGCCGCGAAGCGAATCGGGCTGGTGGATACCATCGGAACGATCGAAGACGTCGTGTCCGATCTGAAAACTCGCTATCCGGACCTCCGCACACGCGACTACACAACCGCTGGACCCGCGATCCGGCTTGGGATCTCCGATGCTATCGACGGGCTGCTGTCAGCTACGTCAGGACTTTCTGTCCGGTGATTGAGCTTGCCGTCGGCAACGTCCTGATCAGCTTACGCGGCCCGAAAGCGGACATCTCTAGCTAGCCACTACACTCTCTGAGTTGATGATTTCGCTTATGTAAAGTTGTAGAGGAATGCAAACTATGTGGCTCCATGAGGCGCTGTCTTGGACTCGAGCATTGACACTGGAAACCAGATCTCGGTGAACCATCTCTCGTGGACAGATCGCGCGTCGTTGACGCTGTCGATCGTACTGTCCCACGACCCACCGGCGTGTTCTGGTAAGCGTTTCGCTCGACGACGATGTCCGAGTTTGCGATCTCAAGGTTCGGCGCAGTTGGGGCGAACCCGCGCGTGACGAACGGGTGCTCCATGCAATCGCCGTCAAGCGTTTCCACACGTGACATCAAGCACCGTTAGCGCGGCTTGTGCAGCACCAGTCTCAGGGCCTTGCGCAGACAATGGCTGTGAGAATAAATGGTATGACCTGATGCGCGACGGCCTTGCTGCCCGCAAGCCGAGAATGCTCTTCGACCGAATCGATCGGCGCCTTGACGACGACGCCGTAAATCGAGCCCGGCAGCGGGTGGCCGCTTCCTTGCCTGAATAGCGCGTCATACTGCTCGTAGGCGAAAACGGCATAGACGCTGAAGCCGAACACCGTGAGCGCGGCGTCACTGGTAGGCCGGAATGCGTTGATCGAATTCTGTTCGACCCGCATCGGATCGCGATCGATATAGCCGTGATTGAACAGGCGCACGATGAACGCGTGCGCGTTGGTTTTACAGTCGAACTGCGCGTCTAGCGCATACGCGTGGCTCGGCGCGGGGGCGAGCCAGACTCCGCCCGCAAAGAATGCGGCCAGTGCATTGTGGAGGATTTTCCTCATGGCAGTTTGCGCGAACCTGATAGGTCCGCCGTGTTCGTCATCCGTACCACATGCCCCGGTTGGACAGGCACGCTCCAATCCGCGATCTTTCTGCCGACCTTGTCGCGCAGGTACATGCCGACCGTCTTGCGATCCGACAACAGCGCGGCTGGCATCGACGCCCCGATCATCTCCCGCACCGAGGCTTGCGCAACGCCCTCATTGGCTTGCCAGCAGTTGGTAATGGCGAGCGAGGCCTTCTGCGCGTCATGGACGTGCCAGAAGATAGCAGCATCGACATTGACGGGCACGGTGTCCTTGGTCGGCGCCTGTTCGGTGTTGAAGGAGGTGGTTTGAATGCGTTTTTCGGTGGCCGCGTCTACGTTGTCGGGGATTGTGATGCGTATGAAAAAAACGGCACCCTCGACGCTCTTCCGCTTTCTGATCACCAGGATAACGAACTTCTCCCACACGTTGGCGCCCCGAACGGACAGCGCGACGACGACGATGATGAAGAGGAGGACCGCGGCGTACAGGTTGTCCCACGCGCCGACAGCGAATGCCGCGGCGACAAGCGCGGCGGATAGAGCCCGTGTGATGGCATTCATGGTGACACTCCGTTTCGGTGACGACGGCCCGGCCGTAAGCGATGTAAAGCGTCGCATCCCGAGTCGTCCTGCGCGCTCTGGCCACAGGGACCCCGGCGCTTGATCCGAACGTGCGCCCGATCACTCGAAGCCGAACTGCACCCGCCAACCTCCGATTTGCGAAACGATTTCCATGACGAATCGCAGTGCACCGGCGCCGGCGCCGGCGCGCGCGTATCTCGCAGGCTCATCCCCAGCGCTACTGCTCGGTCTGCTGCCGCAGGTATTCGTTATATTTCATCTGCATGTACTGTTGCCGATCCATTTCATGCAGTTGTCGCGGATATCGCTCGCTGGCGTCGAACCAGTCGGTCAGGCGTTGCTCGAGTCGCTTGTCGGGCGGGCTGGACAGCGCGCCGAGATACGCATCGATGGCCAGGTAGTAGCGCATCGTGTTGCGCTCCATGAGGCCGCGCATTCCGCCGATGTATTCCGCCTGAGCCGCGGACGGATCGGCGATGTTGGTGAAGCCAACCTTGCCGCGACCGAAGGCGGCCAGATAGGTTTTCATCGCAAGGCGCCCGATCACGCCGTAACTATAGGCATAGGTCAAATGCAGGAACGTGCGGTTGTCGCCAAGCGCCACCGCTTCCAGCACGATCCGATAATCGCGGGTATTCAATGGTCCCCGGTCCGCATGGAGCTTGACCTGCAGGTATCCCGGGCCGGTGGTCGCCGCGTCGTATTCGAATTGCACCCGGTAAGTCATGCTGAGCTCCTCGGCAACTTCCTTCTTGCTGACGTTCACGATCAGCGTATTGCCGCCGCCGGCGCCGGCAGTACGGCAATACTTGATATTGGGGTGCAGGATTAATGCGTCGCACCAGTTCAACGGGTCTCGCGAAGGGTCATTGAACGCGCCGTTGACGGTCGCGAACGGGTAGGCCATCACCGCGTAGACCTCGCCCTTGAGCGTGGAAGAAGATTCCTCCGAGTCGAGATACAACGGGCGCTCGAACTGGTTGTGATCGAGCCGGGGAATCAGTTGCCGGTAAGCCTCTCGCAAGTTGGCCGCCTCGTCCGCACCGTCCGCAGGCGTCCCTCCCAGGCATGGCAGGCTGCACGCCATCAGCATCGACGCCACCAGCGCCACCTTGCGTAGCGCGTGGCTGGTTGGGCTTCCTGCAGATGCACTCATCGATTTGCTCCGGCTCGCGACGGCATGCGCGTTAGGCGTGATCGCACGCGAGACATTTCTTTCGTCGACGCTGCTGGCGGATGTCGCCGCGCGTCGCGGCGCGCACGGGCTTGTCCGGCGCCAACACATTGGGTGAAAAACCTGCGCCCCTACATTCTGTCCTGCAATCTGCGATACGAAGTAACGCCCGACTGCGGCGATTGTGCGGCGATGGCTGCCACACTATCGCGGCATCCATCTGTCGAGGCCGACGCAACGATCAATGCGTCTTCTTCGCTTGCTTCGCCTGCTTTCTGATCGCTTCCTTGGCGTCGCGGTATTTCTTCTGCCCTTCTGCGACTGCTTGCTGGGCATCGCCTTTGACTTCCTGCTTGCCGTCGCCGATGGCTCGGCCAATTTCCTCGTTGACCTTGCCCTTTGCCTTCTCCGCGACGCCTTTGACTTGATCCTTGTGCATTACGAATGCTCCGGTCGCACCTGCTGGATGGATGACCTGCCGCCCGTCGCGATGAGCGCATCGAGCGATACACGCGATACGCGCAGAATCTGAAAAGCAGCAACCGCTCACCGCATTCCGCCGTCACGCTGGCGCGTGCATGGCGGAATGCCGGCCGAGCCACCTGCTGACGTGCCGCTACATCGGCGGCGTATTACCCGAATGAAGCGCTCCGCCCCATTGCGAATCCGCCACCGCAGGCCAATGGTCCCTGTCGAATCCGGATGCGCTCTTCATCCTTTCTTCTGTTACGTCGAGCCGGAAGCATTTCTTGCCGGTATCGAGGGTGAACGCGCTCCACGGCACCGCGAAAAGTTTGTCTCCTATCCCGAGGAAACCGCCACACGACAGCACGGCGTACGCGATCCGGCCGCTGCCAACGTCCAGCATGATGTCTACGACCTTCCCGATCTCCTTGCCATCGGATGACAAGACGTTATCCCCAGTCAGCGTGCCAGCCGCCATGACATCGGGGCCAGGCCCGCCTGTGGTGGTTGCGCGACCGATGATGCGTGCGCCGCTGCCGTTGCTCGGAAGTGGATTGCTGGGAGAAACAGGTGTCATGATCAGTTCCGGTATTCGTTGCACGAAATGCCGGCGAGCGTCGCCGGCCAGCGTGACGGTGCGAAGCGCGCGCCGATCCGGCTCTGTTCCGAGCCGGGACGATGCGCGCCTCGCCTGCAATCGCCCGCCGTCATTCGGGCCGAAAACATTCTCGATTCGAGCAGCGTTTCGGACTGAAATGCGCGCTGGTTTACGCGCTATGCCCAGCCTGGATCGTTGCCGTATCACACTGCGCCTCGCCTCGAGCAGCACCGGCTTTCGGCCCCGGCATCCATTGCTGTCGACGAGATGACATTGGAAGCGCGACGCATGTACGGTGCGCGTCGACGTGCCGTGCCGAGGCCCCCTGTGTCGATGTCTACTCGGTGCGCGTACCGGGCATGCGGCTGGAGAACATCCGAACTGTCGTGGCATGCGTACCAGTCAACTCAACCTACCCTATGCGCGAGCAGCCCGGGAGTCGGTACGCTGCCGTACCCATGCGGGAACGGTAGTGATGCGGTCGGATCATGGGAGCGACCACAAATCGCCTGTTGCGACGCTGCCTTGGTCTCAAGCGTCCATTGAAAATGGCATGCCGATTTTCGATCCAAGCGGACATCGACAATCGCGTATGCGCCTCCACCCTCCGCGTACCGGGGGCACCCAAAACAAGTCGGGAACCGTCAGCCTATGGCAGGCGACTTAACCGCGCGATTCGGCGATTCGGGGATGGAAAGCGTGTTGCCGGTCAGTCGCTGTCGCTGCGCATCTTGAGAAATCATGCCCTCCTCCAGGATCGCGCACATTGCGACGAGCAGCACGATCGCGACGGCCACGAGTCCCGCATAGCCGATGATCCTGAGCGTCTTCATTTTGCTTCCTGCGATAAACGATGGCCGTCGCGACCTGGATCGTTTTGATCGCGGTCGTTGACCAGCCATCGCGTGACGAGCACGTAAGCGAGATGCCCTATCTCAATCCCAAATAGCCGAGGACGAATAGAATGATGACCACGGCTCCAACGAGCCAGACAATGTTGTACATGGCAACTCCCCTCAAGTTAGACGCCGACCTGATCTGCTGCGCGGCTTGTGTGCCACGGAGCCACGCGGGCGAAGCTTCCAGCGATACCCGGCGTTTTGCCGCAGCAAAGACTTGCGCGATTGAGCCGGTTATCGGTTCGAAGGCGCGCCTCGCGACGGGGGCCGGGAACCCGATGCGCGAAGGGCGTAACGCGGCGTTCTCGCATCCAATCGCGGATGTCTGTACGGTAGTAGCCGCAGTGAGGTCGGCACGATGCGTGAAGCACCGTGCGAGAGGGGAATATCCCCCCCCTCTTGAAGCCTCCGTGTCCAATCAGGCCTTTTTGACAGCATCCTTGGCGTCGCCAAGATTCTTGCGCGCCTGGCCGGCTGCTTGCTGGAGATCGCCTTTGACTTCCTGTTTCGTGTTGTGCGTGGCACGGCCAATGACCTCATTCACCTTGCCTTTGACCTTCTCCGCAGTTCCCTTTACTTGATCCTTGTTCATGGTAGAGCTCCAATACGTAACTGATCTGTGGATGCTGCTGCTATCTGTTGCCGTCAGGTGATAACACCGTCTGATCGGTGAATCGGTATTCGATAAAAATCATCAGATATCCATATTTTTACCGGCTGACGAGGGTGTTTCAATGTGCGGGCGGACGATTCTTGGCGACGTCTCGGGTCGCTGCCCAGTAAGGCTGCCGATTGTAGAACTGGTGAAGCGACGAACCCCACTGCTCGTCCGCCATCGATGGCCAATGGTCCTTGTCGAACGCGGGGGCATTTTTCACGTGGTCTGCGGTGACGTCGAGCCGGAAGCATTTTTCGTCCGTGTCCAGGGTCAGCGCACTCCACGGAATGGCGTAAAGTTTGCCGCCGATGCCGAGAAAGCCCCCGCTTGACAGCACGGCATACGCAACCCGGCCGCTGCGTACGTCCAGCATGATGTCTGAAATCTTCCCGATCTCCTGCCGGTCGGACGTGAAGAGCTTGTTTCCCTTGAGCGTATCGGCTTCCATCACGTTGGGGCCGGGCCCGTCGCCGGCCCCGCTGCCGACAATCGCCGCACCCGTATCGCTCGTCGATGGCCGATGGGTCGGGTCTAGTATCGTCATGATTCCCTCCTGGTTTCATTTCGCGGGACGCCGGAGCGGATCGCCGGCTCGCCGTGATGGACGGCACACACCGGTCACGCGATATGAACGGTTACGTGCCGGACAGGTGTCGCCTCTGGCCGCCCTACCCGTTGCGCACCTGCCGCTCACGCTGAGCGCCTGGTGCATTGAAGAGGGAGAGCGAGTTGCAACGATGCGCGGTGCCGGGATACGAAGTCGGTACGGCGCCGTACCGGTCCGCGAGAATGAACGATCGGAGCCGGTGCTCAGATGAAAACGAACATCGCGATCACGGCGGCGCCCATCACACCGGTTGAAAGCCATCCCACCCACCGCAGCAGCACGGGTGTGACGAAGGCGCCCATGACCTTTGGGTTCGACGCCATCAGCATCATCAGCACCATGATCGGTACCGACGTGACGCCGTTGATGACCGCGCTCCAGAACAGCGCCTTGATCGGGTCGATCGCCGTGAAATCGAGCGCGAGGCCCACGACGGTCGCGAGCACGATGATCGCGTAGAACCGTTTCGCCAGTTGCGGCTCGAGGGCAAGGCTGTTTTTCCACTTGAACGTGCCGGCCATCGCGTAGGCCGCCGAGCCGGCCAGTACCGGCAGCGCGAGCAGCCCCGTGCCGATGATGCCCAGACTGAAGAGCAGGAACGCAAACTGGCCGGCGATCGGTTTCAATGCGGAGGCGGCCTGCGCCGACGTCTTGATGTCGGTGATATGGTGCGCATGCAGCGTGACCGCAGTCGTGAGAATGATAAAAAACGCAACGAGATTGGAAAATGCCATTCCGATCGACGTATCAAGGCGAATGCGGCTCAGGTTTGCCGGCCCTTGCGACGGCATTTTCGTCAGCGCCTGCTGCCCCTTCTTCGCCTGCAGTTCCTCGACCTCCTGTGACGCCTGCCAGAAGAACAGGTATGGGCTGATGGTCGTGCCGAACACGGCGACTACCGTCGTGACGTAGCCGGTGCTCCACGAGCCGTGCGGAAGTACCGTGCGCAGCGCCACGGTCGCCCATGGGATCTGGACCGCAAAGATCACGCCGACGTAGGCGAACAGCGCCAGGGTGAGCCACTTGAGGATGCGGACATACCTGCGGTACGGCACGAACATCTGCAACACCAGCGAGAACACGCCTAATCCGACCGTGTAAGCCCGCGTGGGGCCGCCGACCAGTAGATTGACGGCTGCGCCCATGGCCGTCAGGTCGGCCGCGATATTGATCGTGTTCGCCACCAGCAGGAGGATGACGGTGCCATACAGCAGCCAACGCGGGTAATGACGTCGCAGATTCGTCGCGAGACCATGGCCGCTCACCCGGCCGATCCTCGCGCTCACGACCTGAATGGCGACCATCAGCGGATACGTCAACAGGACGGTCCACAGCATGTCGAAGCCAAATTGCGCACCCGCCTGCGAATAGGTGGCAATGCCGCTCGGATCGTCGTCCGCCGCACCGGTGATCAGTCCAGGTCCGAGCTTCGTCAGCCACGAGTCGGCCTGGCTATCGACATCGCTGTTGAGTTTTTCAGACGGAACCATGTCTTAATCCATAGACGCTCGGAGCGGCGCGACGACAACTGTTGATTGCAGGAGCGAATCCGCTATTCATGCCGCGCGCCAGACGTGGTTCGGTACCCGAAGTGATTGACCGAGGGCACCACCGCGAAGGCGTGCGGCGTGCCGCCGATCGAACTGCGCCGGCACAGCTTTCCATTGCGAAGTCGCGACATCGGTCACGACGAAACGTGCCTGAAGGAACATGGTCGGCCGGTTTCATGTGATGACCGCAGCCGACCTACCATCCTTCCCGTTGCCCGGACCCATGCGCGCCCTGGTCGTCGGCATGCCCGGAGTGATTCATATGGTCGCGGGAAGCGCCACTTTGATTCCACCCGCTTTCGTGACCACCTCCATACGAACCGCCATACCCCCCGCCTCGATCACCACGATAGCCGTCGCCGGGTACCCAAAGGCATCCGGCAAGTATGGTTGCAATAGCCGTAAGACAGACATAGGTAGATGAACGCATGTTGCTCTCCTTACCAGTCGCATCCGAGTGTGGCGGTTCGTTTGATCGACCGGAGACGAATGACGGAATCATTCTCCACAGATGTGAACCACGTCACTGTTCGTGAACAGATCGTGCACGAGCGGATGGTTGCGCGAGACATCCTCCGGTCGGCGAGATTGCGTGTCTGTACGGTGAAGGACGCTTGTGGAGGCGGACGGGTGGTCGCGCCTTGTCGCCATCGTGATTCATTGCAATATGATTTGACATACGTTGCCGTACCGGTTGCGCGACATCGACCGACACGGGCCATCTCCGTCGTCGGCTTGCCAAAATCGACACACCGGACGTGACGCGCGCCGACGATCGACATTTCCCTCCTCACACGAAGCGTTCTGCAACGCCGAACGAGACTCGGGCCGAGGCGGATGTTGTGTCTTTGTACGATGACGTACCGCGTCCAAAGCCGCCCTGGCGTAGCGTTTGAAGCTCCAGCAACCACGAGGAGACGATGATGCTGCGACGAACATTTATCTTGGGCACGCCGGGATCCATCCTTGCCATTTCCCTTGCGGTTTCGGGTTGCACGATGACCGGCACATCCGACGCTAGCGGCCATCAGGTCGACAAGCGCCACACCATCGATGCAGGCGTCGACTCGACCCTTGCACGCCTTTACACGAGCGCCAACGGCTCGCATGAGCTCGTCGGCAAGGCGCGTGGCGTACTGGTGTTCCCGTCCGTCATCGCGGCCGGCTTTGGGATCGGCGGTCAGTACGGTGAAGGCTCGCTGCGCGTTGCCGGAAACACGGTCGGGTACTACAGCACCACGACCGGCTCGATCGGGCTGCAGATCGGCGCGCAATCGAAAGCCATCATTTTCCTGTTCATGACCGCGGATGCGCTTGATCGCTTCCGTAACAGCGAAGGCTGGTCGGCGGGTGGCGATGCATCGGTGGCGGTACTGAAAGTCGGCGCGAACGGCAATGTCGACACCAGCACCGCGACCGCGCCGATCGAAGCGTTCGTACTGACGAACAGCGGGTTGATGGCGGGCGTGACGCTCGAAGGAACGAAGATCACGAAGCTGACGGCGCTATAGCACTCACGCTCAAGGCCTGCCAGGTGAACGTACCGGCCAACACATCGATCCGATGGTGCGGCAGCAGATCTGGGTTCAACACGCCTGATACGCACATAGGCGTACTCGTGCGCGGAGCTTGTCCCGCACCCTACCGGACGCACGCGAGTCATCGCGGCACACCGTTCTGCGGTCGACGCCGGGCAGGCCTGGCGACCGCGATTTCCCGTCTCCCGCTCCGTGAAATACCGGGTTCCGTATCAATCGCGCACCTTGATCGGACATGTGCCGGCACTATAATTTTTGAAGGCAGATTCGCATTCGAAGGGTCATTCCGAACTCATCGAAAAAAGGACGCATTGGCAACGCCCTCCCGTCCGGTCGTGGGATCGGTAAAGTATGATGGTTGTCTCGTCCCGCCGATTCCCGCTGCGCCCATATCGACCGGATTCTCCATCATCAGCCAGGCGCGAGCACAGGAGCCACGTATGCTGGACAACCCGCCCATTACCGAAAATCACCTGCTTGCCGCACTGCCGGAAAACGAACGCGCTTACCTCGCCCCCCACCTGGCCCTTGTCGACATGCCGTTGGGAAACGTGCTGTACGAGTCGGGCGGCCAGATGCATCACGTCTATTTTCCGACCACGTCGATCGTGTCGCTGCTGTATGTGATGGAGGATGGCTCGTCCGCTGAAATCGCGATCGTCGGCCATGAGGGCATGATCGGTGTGTCGCTATTCATGGGCGGCGAAACGACGCCGAGCCGCGCCGTCGTGCAAAGCGCAGGGCAGGCCTACCGGCTCGACGCGCGCATCCTGAAAGAAGAATTCCGGCGCGGCAATGCGATGCAGCGCCTGTTGTTGCGCTATACCCAGGCGCTCATCACGCAGATGGCCCAGACCGCGGTGTGCAACCGACATCACTCGATCGACCAGCAACTTTGCCGCTGGCTGCTGCTCAGCCTCGACCGCCTGCCTTCGAACCGGCTGCGCATGACGCAGGAACTGATCGCCAACATGCTGGGGGTGCGCAGATCGGGCGTGACGGAAGCGGCATTGAAGCTGCAGGACGCGGGCCTCATCCGCTACAACTACGGCCATATCGAAGTGCTGGATCGCCCTGGGCTCGAAAAACGCGTGTGCGAATGTTATGGGGTGGTCAAACGCGAATTCGATCGCCTGCTCCCCGATCTGAAGCGACTCTAGCCGCTACTGCGCCGCATCGTACCGGCCTTTCCCGCACGTGCCCCTGGCGCCACGCGAAGGCGTGGAAGCGACCCGATATCTCCGTGACATCGTCTCATCCGGCTACCCTGTACTCCGGGAACATCGGCGCGCCATCGCCACGATCGATACCTCCGCGATCAGCGATCTCGCTGAGTACCGGCGACGACTCGATGGATCGCGGTCACGCAGGGTGCTGACCCGCGCCGCGCCGTGCAACCCGCGCTAACGGTGCTTGACGTGCGACAACTTCCGATGATGCTTTCGATGGGTCGGGCGGGAAATCATCCTGGTGACACCGCCGATCGACGGTGGATCGCTGGCGGGGAATGTCCCCTCGACTGCCTCGTCGACATTGCGTTCGCTCTTGCCGCCGTTCGTATGCTGCTCTCGATACCTGCTGCGCATAACCGCCTCCGTGGCGCTGAGTGTCGGACGAGGCCGGCCGGCTTCGACTGACCGGCGTATCGACGGCCAGCCAGCGTGGAATCCCGCCGATCACGACGCCAGCATAGGCCCGATTTGAAAATTCCGCTGGACGCGGATCGCGAGCCACCGCGAAGCGCCGCGCATCGGGAGACGAGCCACGCGCACCGGCAAACCGTCCGGCATCGGACAGACTGAGCCACGCGTCCCGCGTATAGCTAAGCTACCGGGCCGAATTTTCCGTCGACCGAGTGAGTCGTGGTACGTCGACTCCTTCAGAAATTTCATCAGGATCCGCCATGACACCCGCTCTTCTCGCCGCCCCCCGAAAGATTGCCTACGCGTTCTCCCTGGCGGCGACAGTCGCCTTCGGCGCTGCCGTCTCCCCCCAACTCTCGAAGGCCGCCGGACCCGCACCGAACCGGTCACCGCCCCACGTCATGACCGTGGCCGCCCAAAAGTCGGTCGACGGGCGCATCAACAGCCTGCACCAGCGACTTGGCATCACACCCGGCCAGGAATCCCTGTGGCAGCCAGTCGCGCAGGTGATGCGGGACAACGCGAAAGCGATGGAGACGCTCAGGAAGATCCGTAGCGATCATGCGAGCAGCATGAGCGCGATGGACGATCTCCACTCCTATGGCGATGTCGCCAACGTGCACGCCGATGGCGTCAAAAAGCTGACCACGGCATTTCAGCCGCTGTACGACAGCATGTCCAATACGCAAAAGCAGAACGCGGATGCGATTTTCCGTGGCAACGACCACCACCTGATCAAGAAACAATAGTTCCGGACCGTTGGCCGATACCGGCTGTCGATGGCAGTCACTGACCAGCGGATTCCGGATCCGTACACAGGAGAACATGATGGACGTTTCTATCGGACATGCACGTCGAACCACAATGGCGCCGAGATCGGGTATGCGACTCGTCGGCCTGATAGTCGCGATCGGCTGCCTTTTCGCTGCACCGCCGTTGCATGCGGAGAGAATGAATCACGGTTTGGACCAGGGCAATCACGCGCGCATGACACATCAGGATGGTCGTCACTACGGACATTACCGGAACGGTGGCCACGACGGCTATAACGGCGACGAGGAGTATGCGTATGGCGCGCCTCCGATGGTTTACGCGCCGGTACCGGCACCGGGCATCTCGCTGTTCATGCCGCTGCGGCTTCGCTGAGACACAAACCGAATCCCGCAGCCTCGGTCGCCCGGCAGCCCGTCGACGTGTTGATCCTAACTGCTTCGCGATCCTGACGACGAAGACCGAGAGGATGTTCCGCGACATATCGGGAAGGACGGCTCGCCGCCGGATGGATCACCCCCGTTCTCGAGCGGGTGCATGCTTTGTACGGTTTCGTACCGCATCTGCCATTCGGCGCGTGTAGCGTTTCAACCATGCCAACCATCCGAGAGGACGCGATCGGCAGGAATCGCTCGGCACCAACGGACGAACGACTGGATGCCACGGTGTGGCAGGCCGTTCAGCCGGATCACCGACGTGCCGGGCATCGCTCTGGCGAGGACATCATGTTGCGAAGCATTCGAAGGTTGCACGGAGACACGGTTCGAGCGAAGGACAGCGATATCGGCCACATCCACCAGGCCTACTTCGACGATGGCAACTGGTGCATCCGTTACCTCGTCGTCGAGACGGGCGACTGGCTGCACGACAGGCAAGTGCTGGTCTCGCCATATTCCGTCACGCATGCCGATCCCGAGACCCGCACGCTATACGTCAGCCTCACGCAACAGCAGGTGAGAGATAGCCCGAATCTGGACACGCACAAGCCGGTATCGCGCCAGCACGAGATCGAGTACCTGCGTTACTACAACTACCCGACCTACTGGGGCGGCCCGAACCTTTGGGGAATGGGCGCATACCCTGCTTTCGATCCCGCCGGGCCGTCGCAGGACGCCGACGCGGGCGATCCGCTTCTCCCGCACACCGCGCCGGCCGGCGCAGCGGCGGATACGCATCTGCGCAGCACCGGCGAGGTCGACGGATATCGGCTCGAAGCCAAGGACGGACATATCGGTCACGTGTCCGACTTCATTTACGACGATGAAGCCTGGGTGATCCGCTATCTGGCAATCGACACGTCGAGCTGGTGGTCGACCGGCAAGGAAGTGCTGATCGCGACTCACTGGCTCGACCAGGTGGACTGGCCCACGGAAACGGTATCGACCACGCTCACGCGCGACGCGATCCGCCAGAGCCCTCCATACGACGACTCGCAGCTCGTTCATCGCAGCTACGAGATCGAGTTGCACGAGTTCTACGGCAAGCACGGCTATTGGCACGGAGACCGATAACGCTGACCCGCGCAACGGGTAGCCAACGCAACCCCCCTTCCATGCGGGATATCGCGTGACAGGACGCCAGGGAGCAGCTGCATGACCTCAACCGATTTCCCGCCAACCGACGGTTCGGCACTCGATGCGCTCTGCATCG
>NZ_JAGIXF010000097.1:0-20733 GCF_021483755.1 Burkholderia sp. WTPI3
CACCTGCCCGGCGACGCGCTGCCCGCCGCGCGCGCGATCGTCAACCCGAACCAGCCCGGCTGCGCATTCCCGAGCAAGCACCTCGCCGGGGTCGGCGTGATGTTCTACGTGCTGCTCGCGCTGCGTGCCGAACTGCGCCGTCGCGGCGCGTTCGCGAGCAAGGAGGCCGAGCCGCGTCTGGACGGGCTGCTCGACCTCGTCGCGCTCGGCACCGTCGCCGACGTCGTGCGGCTCGACGGCAACAATCGCGTGCTCGTCGCGCAGGGCCTGCAGCGCATCCGCAACGGCCGCATGCAGCCGGGCATCGCCGCGCTGTTCCGCGCCGCCGCCCGCGAGGCGCGCACCGCATCGGGCTTCGATCTCGGCTTTGGCCTCGGCCCGCGCCTGAACGCCGCCGGACGGCTCTCCGACATGTCGCTCGGCATCGAGTGCCTGATCACCGACGACATCGGCCGTGCGTGGGACCTCGCGCAACAGCTCGACGTGATGAACCGAGAGCGCCGCGAGATCGAGGCCGGCATGCAGCAGCAGGCGCTCGCCGATCTCGCCGACGTCGACCCGGCCGACGCGTGCACCATCACGCTGTTCAATCCCGAATGGCACCAGGGCGTGATCGGGATCGTCGCTGGCCGGCTCAAGGAAAAATTTCACCGCCCGTCGTTCACGTTCGCGCACGCGGACGAAGCCGGGACGCGGGTCAAGGGCTCGGGCCGGTCGATTCCCGGGTTCCACCTGCGCGATGCGCTCGATCTCGTGTCGAAGCGCGAGCCGGATCTCATCGTCGCATTCGGCGGCCACGCGATGGCGGCCGGCCTCACGCTCGACACCGACAACGTGCCGCGCTTCGCGGCCGCGTTCGAGGCGGTCGCGCGCGAGTGGCTGTCCGACGACGCGCTCGCGCGCGTGATCGAGACCGACGGCGAACTCGAGGAAGCGTATTTCACGCCGCAGTTCGTCGGGCTGCTCGACGAGGCCGTGTGGGGCCAGGGCTTTCCGGCCCCGCTTTTCTCCGGCGAATTCGACGTCGTGTCGCAGTCGCTCGTGAAGGAAAAGCACCTGAAGCTGCAACTGGCGCGCGGACGCCAGCGCTTCAACGCGATCTGGTTCAACCACACCGAGCCGCTGCCGGCCAGCGCCTTGATCGCGTACCGCCTCGTGGCCGACACGTGGAACGGCGTGACGCGCGTCCAGCTGATCGTCGAACACGCGGCCGGCTGAACGCCGGCGCGGCGGCCCAAGGCCCCGCGCAAAGCGCATGCGCGCCGCGCCGGACGGGGCCGCGGCATGCATGCCGGCACGGTCCGCGTCACCGGGAAACCCCGCCGATCGGCTATAATTCCGCTTTTTTACGAAGCAAGAAAAGCGAACGATCATGGAAGCGGAACGTCTCAACGCGATCGAAAGCTCCCTGCTCGACCTGCGCAATCGCGCGGGCGAGCTTCGGGGGTATCTTTGACTACGACGCCAAAGCTGCGCGTCTGACCGAAGTCAACAAGGAACTCGAAGACCCGAACGTCTGGAACGATTCGAAGAACGCCCAGGCGCTCGGCCGCGAGAAGAAGCTGCTCGAAGGCGTCGTCTCGACGCTGACGGTGCTCGATAGCGATCTGCGCGATGCGCTCGATCTGTTCGAGCTGGCACGCGAGGAAGGCGACGAAGACACCCTCGTCGCGTCCGAAGACGACGCGAAGAAGCTCGAAGCGCGCGTCGGCGACATCGAATTCCGCCGGATGTTCTCGAACCCGGCCGACCCGAACAACTGCTTCATCGACATCCAGGCAGGCGCCGGCGGCACCGAGGCGTGCGACTGGGCGTCGATGCTGCTGCGCCAGTACCTGCGCTATTGCGAACGCAAGGGCTTCAAGGCAGAAGTGCTCGAAGAGTCCGACGGCGACGTCGCCGGCATCAAGAACGCGACAGTCAAGGTCACGGGCGAATACGCTTACGGCTTCCTGCGCACCGAAACGGGCATCCACCGCCTCGTGCGCAAGTCGCCGTTCGACTCGTCGGGCGGCCGTCACACGTCGTTCTCGTCGGTGTTCGTGTATCCGGAAATCGACGACTCGATCGAAGTCGAGGTCAACCCGGCCGACCTGCGTATCGACACGTACCGCGCATCGGGCGCGGGCGGCCAGCACATCAACAAGACCGACTCGGCCGTGCGGATCACGCACATGCCGACCGGCATCGTCGTGCAGTGCCAGAACGACCGCTCGCAGCACCGCAACCGCGCCGAAGCGATGGCGATGCTGAAATCGCGCCTGTACGAAGCCGAAATGCGCAAGCGCCAGGCCGAGCAGGACAAGCTCGAATCGAGCAAGACCGATGTGGGCTGGGGCCATCAGATCCGCTCGTACGTGCTCGACCAGAGCCGCGTGAAGGACCTGCGCACGAACGTCGAAATGAGCAATACGCGCGCTGTCCTCGACGGCGATCTCGACGACTTCATCAGCGCGAGCCTCAAACAGGGCGTGTAAGCGCCGCGGCGCGGCCCGTCCAGGCCGCGCCGTCCTTGCCCTTCCCGTTGGCGTTGCCGCACCCACTCCGAATTCCGACCATCATGACCGAACCGACTCAAACGCAGCCCGCCGTCGCGGCGGACGAAAACCAGATCATCGCCGAGCGCCGCGAGAAGCTGCGCGCATTGCGCGAGCAAGGCGTCGCCTATCCGAACGATTTCCGGCCGACGCATCACGCCGCCGATCTCCAGGTGAAATTCGCCGACTCGGACAAGGCCGCGCTCGAAGCCGAGCAGGTCGAGGTGTCGGTCGCCGGCCGCATGATGCTCAAGCGCGTGATGGGCAAGGCGAGCTTCGCGACGGTACAGGACGGCTCGGGCCAGATCCAGTTCTTCGTGACGCCGAACGACGTCGGCGCGGAAACCTACGATGCATTCAAGAAGTGGGACCTCGGCGACATCGTCGCCGCGCGCGGCGTGCTGTTCCGCACCAACAAGGGCGAGTTGTCGGTCCAGTGCAAGGAACTGCGCCTGCTGTCGAAGGCGCTGCGTCCGCTCCCGGACAAGTTCCACGGCCTCGCCGACCAGGAAATGCGCTATCGCCAGCGCTACGTCGACCTGATCGTCACGCCGGAAACGCGCGACACGTTCCGCGCGCGTACCCGCACGATCGCGTCGATCCGCAAGTTCATGGACAACGCCGAGTTCATGGAAGTCGAAACGCCGATGCTGCACCCGATCCCGGGCGGCGCGGCGGCCAAGCCGTTCGTCACGCATCACAACGCGCTCGACATGCAGATGTTCCTGCGCATCGCACCGGAGCTGTACCTGAAGCGCCTGATCGTCGGCGGCTTCGAACGCGTGTTCGAGATCAACCGCAACTTCCGGAACGAAGGCGTGTCGCCGCGCCACAACCCGGAATTCACGATGATGGAGTTCTACGCCGCGTACACCGATTATCGCTGGCTGATGGACTTCACCGAGCAACTGATCCGCCAGGCGGCGATCGATGCGCTCGGCACCGCGACAATCCAGTACCAGGGCCGCGAACTCGATCTCGCGAAGCCCTTCCACCGCCTAACGATCACGCAGGCGATCCAGAAGTACGCGCCGCAGTACACCGACGGCCAGCTGTCGGACGACGCGTTCCTGCGCACCGAACTGAAGCGCCTGGGCGTCGACGTGTCGCAACCGGCCTTCCTGAACGCCGGCATCGGCGCACTGCAACTCGCGCTGTTCGAGGAAACGGCCGAGGCGCAGCTGTGGGAGCCGACCTACATCATCGACTACCCGGTCGAGGTGTCGCCGCTCGCACGCGCATCGGACACGGTGCCGGGCATCACCGAGCGTTTCGAGCTGTTCATGACCGGCCGCGAGATCGCGAACGGCTTCTCGGAGCTGAACGATCCGGAAGACCAGGCTGCGCGCTTCAAGAAACAGGTCGAGCAGAAGGATGCCGGCGACGAGGAAGCAATGTTCTTCGACGCCGACTACATCCGCGCGCTCGAACACGGGATGCCTCCGACGGGCGGCTGCGGGATCGGCATCGACCGTCTCGTGATGCTGCTGACCGACAGCCCGACGATCCGCGACGTGCTGCTGTTCCCGCACCTGCGCCGCGAAGACTGACGGCCTGAGCCGCGTGTGCGCCGCGCCTCGTGGCGCGCACGCGTCGGCTTTGTAACCGCACGTAAATCCCGCCTGCCGGCGCCCGCCGGCCTTCGATCCTTCCCCGTTTTATTCTCACGCCGCAACGACCTTCCGCGGGTTTTCCCGGTCGCGATCGCCTGCGTGCCGCTGCAATTTGTTACACCTTGATACGGCACCCGCCTGCCGGGTGGACGACACTCCCGTTGCGTCACCACGCATGACCACGGGACCAGAACGAAGCGCCGGAACGCCGAGTCTGCTCGATCCCGAAGCGTGGGATCCGCCCCGACGCCGGCGCGCAGGGGCCGGGTCGACACCGGAGAAAAAAATGGACAACCAGAATCAAGCCACGCCGCAAAAGCAACGCCTCCATCCGCTCATCGCCACCGCCGCCGGTGCCGTCATCGTCGCCAGCCTCGCCGCTACAGCGGCGATCACGGGCATCTTTCCGAAAGCAAGCAGCAATGAACAGAACACCCAGACCCAGGCCGCGCTGATCGCGTCGCAGCCGGCCGTCGACACGGCCGCGGCAGCCAGCACCGCCCTCGCCGCTCAGGCGCAGCAGCAGGCAGCGGAGTTGGCTGCGCAGCAAAAGGCTGCCGCGCAGGCCGCGCCGAAGCCCACGCCGCGCCAGGTGGCAACGCATCACCGCCACACGCCGGCGCCGCAGCCGCCGCAATATGCGCAGCAGCCGTACGCGCCCGCGCAGCCGACGTATTGCCAGTCTTGCGGCACGATCGTCGCGATCACGGAGAGCCGTACGCCGGGCCAGAGCTCGGGGATCGGCGCGGTCGGCGGCGCAGCGGCCGGTGGCCTGCTCGGCAACCAGTTCGGCCACGGTAACGGCCGTACCGCAATGACGATCATCGGCGCACTGGGCGGCGGCCTGGCCGGCAACCAGGTCGAAAAGCAGGTGCGCGCGGAAACCGACTATCAGGTGCAGGTACAGATGGAGAGCGGCGCGACGCGCACGTTCACGTACCACAACGCACCGCCGTTCGGCCAGGGCCAGCGCGTGCGGATCGAGAACGGCACGCTGGTCGGCGCATAACGCCCCGCGCGGAAACGAAAAAGGCTCGTGAAGCGTCACGAGCCTTTTCTTTTTGCGGGAGCCATACGAGCGCCGATGCCGGCGCGAATCTCAGTCTTCGTCGTCGAAGTCGGATTCGTCGATCCAGTGGGCCTGAATCGCCTCGAGAATCTTCTCGCCCGAGTGGGAGGGATCGTCGTCGAAGCCGTCGAGTTCGATCACCCATTGACGCAGGTCGACGAAATTGATCCGCTGCGGATCGATGTCCGGATGCTTGTCTGCAAGCGCGATGGCGAGTTCGCGCGAATCGGTCCATTTCATGGCCTGCTCTCCCGTGTAGGCGGCGGGTCCGCCGGGCGCGGCGACCATGCCGCGCACCGCCCGACCCGCCAATCCGTCAGTGATTTTCCTTCGCGTGGTTGATCGAGTACTTCGGAATCTCGACCACCAGGTCCGACTCTTCCGTCACGATCGCCTGGCACGACAGGCGCGACGTCGGCTCGAGGCCCCACGCCTTGTCGAGCAGGTCGTCCTCGTCCTCGTCAGACGGCTCGAGATCGTTGAAGCCCTCGCGAATCACCACGTGGCAGGTCGTGCACGCGCACGACTTCTCGCACGCATGCTCGATCTCGATCCCGTTGTCGAGCAGGTTGTCGCAAATACTCTTGCCGGGCGTCGCGTCGATCACTGCGCCGTCCGGGCACAGTTCGACGTGAGGCAGCACCACCAGTTGAGGCATGTCCGTTCCGTCAGTCAGGGTGCGGCGGCGAGCGCCGCACGGTTCAATATCGCGCGGGCCGTCGCCGGCCCGCATGCAGGTTGTTCGTTCAGATCTCGTCGAGCCGTCGGCCCGACAGGGCGCGCTTGATGCTCTTGTCCATCCGGCGCGCCGCGAATTCGTCGGTCCCGTCGGCCAGCGCCTTGGTCGCGGTTTCGATCGCGCTCGCATCGTCGCCCTGCGCGATCGTGCTCAGCGCCGCGACGAGCGCATCGACCTGCGTCCGTTCGGCCCCGTCGAGCAGTTCGCCGTCGGCCGCGAGCGCCGCCTGCGTCGCCTCGATCATCCGCTGGGCTTCGACCTGCGCTTCGCGCAGCGCGCGAGCGCGCATGTCGATCTCGGCGGTCTTGAAGCTGTCCTCGAGCATCTTCGCGATGTCGTCGTCGGCCAGGCCGTACGACGGCTTCACGACGACCGATGCCTCGACGCCCGAGTGCTGCTCGCGTGCGAACACCGACAGCAGCCCGTCCGCGTCGACCTGATAGGTCACGCGGATACGCGCCGCACCGGCCGTCATTGGCGGGATGCCGCGCAGCTCGAAGCGCGCGAGCGACCGGCAGTCGGCGACGAGTTCGCGCTCGCCCTGCACGACGTGGATCGCCATCGCGGTCTGGCCGTCCTTGAAGGTCGTGAATTCCTGCGCACGCGCGATCGGAATCGTCGAGTTGCGCGGAATGATCTTCTCGACGAGGCCGCCCATCGTTTCGACGCCGAGCGACAGCGGAATCACGTCGAGCAGCAGCCAGTCGTCGCCGCTGCCGCGATTGCCGGCGAGCAAATCTGCCTGGATCGCCGCGCCGAGCGCGACGACCTGGTCCGGATCGAGATTGACGAGCGGCGGCTGGCCGAAATGTTTCGCGACCGCATCGCGGATCACCGGCATGCGCGTCGCGCCGCCGACGAGCACGACACCCTTTATGTCGGCCGGGCTCACCTGTGCGTCGCGCAGGGCCTTGCGGGTCGGCGTCAGCGTGCGCTGGACGAGCGGCTCGACGAGCGCGGCAAACGTGTCGTGCGAGATCGTCTGCACGAGATGCGCACCGCTCGACAGCGTCACGTCGAGCGACGCCTGTGGCGCGGACGACAGCGCTTCCTTCAGCACGCGCACGCGGTCGAGCAGCAGGCGTACGTCCTCGGGCGCGAGCGCCTGCGCGTCGATGCCGGCCTGCGCGAGCACGTGGCAGAACAGCGCATGGTCGAAATCGTCGCCGCCGAGCGCGGAATCGCCGCCTGCGGCCAGCACTTCGAACACGCCCTTCGTCAGCTTCAGGATCGACAGGTCGAACGTGCCGCCGCCGAGGTCGTATACCGCGTACAGGCCTTCGGCCGCGTTATCCAGACCGTAGGCGATCGCCGCCGCGGTCGGTTCGTTCAGCAGGCGCAGCACGTTCAGGCCCGCGAGGCGCGCAGCGTCCTTGGTCGCCTGGCGTTGCGCGTCGTCGAAGTACGCCGGCACCGTGATGACCGCGCCGACCAGCTCGTCGCCGAGCGTATCTTCCGCGCGATAACGCAGCGTCGCGAGAATCTCGGCGGACACTTCGACCGGGCTCTTCACGCCGTCGATGGTACGGATCTGTACCATGCCGGGCGCATCGACGAATTCGTACGGCGCGTTCGCCGCGCCTTCGACCTCGGCCTTGCCACGGCCCATGAAGCGCTTGACCGACACGATCGTGTTGCGCGGATCGGTCGCAGCCTGTTCCTTCGCTTCGTGGCCGATGCGGCGGCCGCCCTTCTCCAGATAACGGACCACCGACGGCAGCAGCGCGCGGCCCGCTTCGTCCGGCAGCACTTCGGGCACGCTGTTGCGCACCGCGGCGACGAGCGAGTTCGTCGTGCCGAGATCGATCCCGACAGCGAGTCGCCGCTGATGCGGCGCCGGCGCCATGCCCGGTTCGGAAATTTGCAGTAAAGCCATCTTGGTTCGTTCGGGCGCTCGGCCCGTTTGCTGCGCGTGCCACAAGGCACGCGGTTAAGTTTCGAGGCGCTCGATCTGTGCGCCCACTTCCGACGCGACCCGCTCGATGAACATCAGCTGGCGCACGGCCTCCGCGGCGGCCTGATCGGCACCGCTGTCGAGCAACATGCCGAGGCGTTCGAGACGCACGCGCTTTTCGTCACGCAGTTCGGCGAGCAGCGCATCGAGCGCGTCGACGTTGCGAGCGGCCGCGGCATCCTCGATGCCTTCGCGCCACTCCATCTGCTGCATCAGGAACGCGGGCTCCATCGCGGTGTTGTTCTCGGCACCGATGTCGACGCCGCGCAGCGACAGCAGATAGATCGCGCGCTTCAGCGGATCGCGCAACGTGCGGTACGCCTCGTTCGCACGGGTCGCCCATTGCATCGCGATACGCTTTTGCGCGTCGCCGGCCGCCGCGAAGCGGTCCGGGTGCACCTGCGTCTGCACCGTGCGATATGCGCTGTCGAGCGCCGCCTCGTCGAGCGCGAATTGCGCCGGCAGGTGAAACAGATCGAAGTGGCTGTCTTTCAGCGAAACCATCGTCGCGTTCAATTCCGGTTCGTCGCGCGGCAAACGCCGCACATTAAAAAGGCGGCCCGTGCCGCCTCTTGCCCGCATCGCGCGGAAACCCGCGTCACACGCGGAACGATTCGCCGCAGCCGCACTCGTCCTTCACGTTCGGGTTGTTGAACTTGAACCCTTCGTTCAGGCCTTCGCGCGCGAAGTCCAGCTCGGTGCCGTCGATATACGCGAGGCTTTTCGGGTCGACGACGACCTTCACGCCATGGCTCTCGAACACCTGATCCTCGGGAGCCAGCTCGTCGACATACTCGAGCTTGTACGCGAGCCCCGAGCACCCGGTCGTGCGAACGCCAAGCCGCAGGCCCACACCCTTGCCGCGACGGACGAGGTATTTCTGGACGTGCTGTGCTGCTTTTTCGGTCAGTGTAATTGCCATGATGTCCTTGCCGCGGCGCGCCCCAAAGAGAGCTGCCGCGTTCCTTCACAAGCCGCTCGATGCCGCTCAGGCTGCTGCCTGATCGCCTTCCTTGGTGTCGTGACGCTTCTTGTAGTCGGCCACGGCTGCCTTGATCGCGTCTTCCGCGAGAATCGAGCAGTGAATCTTCACCGGCGGCAGGGCCAGCTCTTCGGCGATCTGCGTGTTCTTGATCGACAGCGCTTCGTCGAGCGTCTTGCCCTTCACCCACTCGGTCACGAGCGAGCTCGACGCGATGGCCGAACCGCAGCCGTACGTCTTGAACTTCGCGTCTTCGATCACACCGTCCGCGCCGACGCGGATCTGCAGCTTCATCACGTCGCCGCAGGCCGGCGCGCCGACCATGCCCGTACCGACCGCGTCGTCGTCTTTCGCGAACGAACCGACGTTACGCGGGTTTTCGTAGTGATCCAGAACCTTGTTGCTGTAAGACATGACTCAGACTCCTTGACTCGTTACGTCTGCGCGCGCGAATCCGCCCGCGAATGTATTGGATGCGGCGTTCAGTGTGCGGCCCATTCGATCGTCGACAGATCGATGCCTTCCTGGTGCATTTCCCAGAGCGGCGAAAGCTCGCGCAGCTTCGCGATCTTGCTGTTCAGCAGATCGATCACGAAGTCGACTTCCTGCTCCGTCGTGAAGCGGCCGACCGTGAAGCGGATCGAGCTGTGCGCCAGTTCGTCGTTGCGGCCGAGCGCACGCAGCACGTACGACGGCTCCAGCGACGCCGACGTGCACGCCGAACCCGACGACACCGCGACGTCCTTGATCGCCATGATCAGCGACTCGCCTTCGACGAAGTTGAAACTGATGTTGAGGTTGTGCGGGATACGGTGCTCGAGGTCGCCGTTCACGTACGTTTCCTCGATTTGCGACAGGCCGCGCAGCAGCTTGTCGCGCAGCATGCGGATGCGCTCGTTCTCGGTCGCCATTTCTTCGCGCGCGATGCGGAATGCTTCACCCATGCCGACGATCTGGTGCGTCGGCAGCGTGCCCGAACGCATTCCGCGCTCGTGACCGCCGCCGTGCATCTGCGCTTCGATGCGCACGCGCGGCTTGCGACGCACGTACAGCGCGCCGATGCCCTTCGGGCCATACGTCTTGTGCGCCGAGAACGACATCAGGTCGACCTTCAGCTTCGCGAGGTCGATCTCGACCTTGCCCGTCGCCTGTGCGGCGTCGACGTGGAACACAATGCCCTTCTCCCGGCAGAGTTCACCGATCGTCTCGATGTCCTGGATCACGCCGATCTCGTTGTTTACGTGCATCACCGACACGAGGATCGTGTCCGGGCGCAGCGCGGCCTTGAGCACGTCGAGGTCGAGGAGACCGTTGTCCTTCACGTCGAGATAGGTGACTTCGAAGCCGTCGCGCTCGAGCTCGCGGCAGGTGTCGAGCACGGCCTTGTGCTCGGTCTTCACCGTGATGATGTGCTTGCCCTTGCCCTTGTAGAAGTTCGCGGCACCCTTGATCGCCAGGTTGTCCGATTCGGTCGCGCCGGACGTCCAGATGATCTCGCGCGGATCCGCGTTCACGAGTGCGGCCACCTGCTCGCGCGCTTCTTCGACCGCGCGTTCCGCATCCCAGCCGTACGCGTGGCTGCGCGACGCCGGATTGCCGAACTGTTCGCGCAGGTACGGCACCATCTTGTCGACCACGCGCGGGTCCACCGGCGTCGTCGCGCTGTAATCCATGTAGATGGGCAGGTGGAGAGTCTCTTGGGTCATCTGTCGCTCCGGGTATTCTGTGCAGGGACTGTGTGCGTTATGGGGTGTGCGGCGCGTTCGCGCTCACGAACTCGCGATGTTGAACACCGAATTGGGGCCGAGGGGCATCGTGCGCACCGGTTCGGCCGGTGCCGCGGCGGGCTCCGGCGTGCGTCGGTCGCGCAACACCGTGGGGGCGCCCTCTCGCGCGCGCTGCTGATCGACGAGATCCTGCAGCGACACCGAATCCAGGTATTCGACCATCTTCTGATTCAGGGTCGACCACAGCTCGTGCGTCATGCAATGGCCGTCAGGCTGCTTCGAGCCGTCGCACGTGCCTTTGCCGCCGCACTGCGTGGCGTCGAGCGGTTCATCGACCGCGATGATGATGTCGGCGACGGTGACGTCCTGCGCGCGGCGCGCGAGGTTGTAGCCGCCGCCCGGGCCGCGCACGGATTCGACGATTTCATGCCTGCGCAGCTTGCCGAACAGCTGTTCGAGATACGAGAGCGAAATCCGCTGGCGCTGGCTGATGCCTGCAAGCGTCACCGGGCCCTGCTCCTGGCGCAGTGCCAAGTCAATCATCGCCGTGACGGCGAAACGGCCTTTGGTGGTGAGTCTCATGGTGTCTAGGGGACTGCAATCTTGACGATTTTGGTCAAGTATAAATATTTGACGTTTTTAGTCAAGTATCCATGTCTTTGACAGGGTATTCGCAGACCACTGAATTTCCTGCCGCGATCAGCGCGCGGTGCGCGCCTTGAGGGCGTCCAGCAGGCCCGCGCATGCGCGCTCGACCTGATCGAGCACTTGCTCGAAGCCCTGCGCACCGCCGAAATAGGGATCGGCGACTTCGGTCTCGGCCGCGCCCGGTGCGAATTCCATCAGCAGGCGCACCTTGTCGCGATGCTGTGTCGGGCAACGCCGATGCAGTTCCGCGAGGTTGGCCTCGTCCATCGCGAGCAGCAGATCGAAACGCTCGAAGTCCGCCGCACCCACCTGCCGCGCCCGCAGCGCCGACAGGTCATAGCCGCGCGTGTGCGCGGCAGCCTGCGCGCGCGTATCGGGCGGCTCGCCGACGTGCCAGTCGCCGGTGCCGGCCGAGTCGATCGCGATCCGGTCGGCCAGCCCGGCCGCGTCCACCTGATGGCGCATCACGCCTTCTGCCGTAGGCGAACGGCAGATATTGCCAAGACAGACGAAACAGATCGCAACGCGGTTCATTGCACTATCGGAAAGCCGCGGCGAACCGCGTGGGAGAACAACGCGCCATTATACAAAGACGCCCGGAATCGCGCCGTCGCACAAAGCGACGGCGGTATGCGTTACAGCGCCTTCGGTGCGGCGAGCACGACGTCGCCGGATGCGGGCGACAGCGACTTCGTCGCGTCGTCGACCAGACCGAACGAGACCGCGCGCGCCAGCTCGGCCGATGCCTGATGAACGGCGAGCGGGCCGCGCGACGGCGTATCGGCCATCGCGTGGAGATAGGCGGCCGCCGCGAGCGGAACAACGATTGCCAGCGGCCAGTACATCGATATTGTCTTTTTCATGATGCGGCTCCTTGACCTGATTCCCCGAAACCCAATTTCGGGGACTACAGACAAGATTCTATAGACCGCATCTATCGAGATAAATACACGAATAGCGAACGCACTGTTGCTGCCCGATGAACAGTCGTCAGCCGAGGTGGCTCTTCGACGCCGCGTACAACTCGCGGAACGTGCGCCCGGTCGGCGTCGGCATGTCGCGCGTGTCCATCCAGCCGCCCATCATCGGCAGGCGCCGCAGCATGCCGCCGCTGCCGCCCAGCCGCTCGAGGATGCGCACCGCAAGCTTGGTCGTCAGCGCGTAGAGCACCGGCCGACGCGCGAAAAAACCCCACGCGGCGAGCCCCGCGCGCTCACGCCACGGCCGCAGGTGCCGCTCGACCTGCCTCTCGCGCAGCGTGCGCAGCAGATGCGACAACGGAATCCCGGCCGGGCACACGCTGTCGCACTCGCCGCACAGCGTCGCGGCCTGCGGCAGGTCCAGCGCCCGGTCGATCCCGACATAACTCGGCGTCAGCACCGAGCCCATCGGCCCCGGATAGACCCAGCCGTATGCGTGGCCGCCGACCTTCTGGTAGACCGGGCAGTGATTCATGCACGCGCCGCAGCGGATGCAGCGCAGCATCTCCTGGAACTCGCCGCCGATCAGGCCGGTGCGGCCGCCGTCGACGAGCACCACGTAGTTGTGTTCCGGGCCGTCCTCGTCGCCGGGGCCGCGCGGGCCGGTGAGCAGCGAGAAGTAGTTCGACGTCTTCTGCCCGGTCGCCGAGCGCGGCAGCAGGCGCATCGCGGTCGCCAGATCCTCGAGCGTGGGCAGCACCTTCTCGATGCCCGTCACCGCGACGTGCACGCGCGGCATCACCGTGCACATCCCTTCATTGCCCTCGTTCGTGACGACCGCGACCGAGCCCGTCTCGGCGATCACGAAATTGCCGCCCGTCACGCCCATGTCGGCCGACATGAAATGCGGGCGCAGTACTTCGCGCGCCTCGCGCGTCATGTCGGGAATCTTGGTCAGCCGTTCGCGCTGGTGCGTGCGCGCGAACAGGTCGGCGATCTCGTCCTTGTCCTTGTGCACGACGGGCGCAATGATGTGGCTCGGCGGCTCGTTGTCGTTGATCTGGAGGATGTATTCGCCGAGATCCGTCTCGATCGACTGCACGCCCATCTCCGCGAGCACCGCGTTCAGGCGCATTTCCTCGGACACCATCGACTTCGTCTTGATGACCTTCTTCACGTCGTGGCGGCGCGCGATGTCGGCGACGAGCCGCGCGGCGTCGGCAGTCGTTTCCGCGAACAGCACGGTCGTGCCGCGCCGCGTCGCCTCGCGCTCGAACGCCTCGAGCCAGACGTCGAGGTTTTCCAGCGCACGGTTGCGGCGCGCCTTCAGCGCGGCCCGGGTCGCCTGGAAGTCGATCGCGGTCATCGCGTCGGCGCGCGCGGACACGAACTTCGTCGACAGCTTCTTCAAGTTCTGCTGCAGGCGCCGGTCGGCCAGCTTCTGGCCGGCGCGCGCCTTGAAATGCATCGATTGGACTTGCATCGCGGTATCGGGGAAAAGTGAGCGGAACCGGGCGTCAGACGTCGCCCGCCAGCACCTGCGCGACGTGCAGCACGCGCGTGTCGCGGTCGCCCGTGCGGCGCAACCGCCCTTCGAGGTTCAGCATGCAGCCGAGATCGCCGAGCACGACGGCGCTCGCGCCCGATGCGCGCACGTTCGCGCATTTCTCGTCCGCGATGGCCGCCGAGATATCGCCGTACTTCACCGCGAACGTACCGCCAAAGCCGCAGCAGTGCTCGCAATCCTTCATTTCGGTCACGGCAACGCCGCGCTGCGCGAGCAGCGCGCGCGGCTGCGCCTTCACGCCGAGTTCGCGCAGCCCCGAGCACGAGTCGTGATAGGTGACGGGCCCCGTGAACTCACCGGGCGCGAGCGTGACCTTCGCGACGTTCACAAGGAAATCGGTCAGTTCGTAGACCTTCGGCTGCAGCCGCGCATAGCGCCCCATCAGTTCGGGATCGTCGCGAAACAAGTCGCCGTAGTGCGCTCGGATCATCCCGCCGCACGAACCCGACGGCGCAACGACGTAATCGAACTGCTCGAATTCGCGCAGCGTCTTTTCCGCGAGATCGCGCGCGAGCGCGCGGTCGCCCGAGTTGTAGGCCGGCTGGCCGCAGCATGTCTGCGCGGGCGGCACGAACACCTCGTAGCCGGCGTCGCGAATCAGCTTCAGCGCCGAAAAACCGATTTCCGGACGCATCAGGTCGACCAGGCAGGTCACGAACAAACCGACTCGCATACGCGCTCCTTCGAGAAAACGACTCTCATTATCCGCCGTTTGGCCGGCAAGACCAACGCCGGCGCGCACGCAAGTGCATGCCGCCAGATGCGAGGACTTCCTCGAACGGCGTTCGCTTTTTTCACAATACGAGATACAATCGACGCAACACCGCTTGACGCGTCAACCGATTCTCCCCCGACATGAGCCAACCCACCCCGGATTCCAAAACGTCGATCCAGGTGATCGAACGCATGATGCGGCTGCTGGACGCGCTTGCCGCGCACAGCGACCCCGTCAGCCTGAAAGAACTTGCGCAGCGCACGGACCTGCATCCGTCGACCGCACACCGCATCCTCAACGACATGGTGACCTGCCGCCTCGTCGACCGCTCCGATCCCGGTACGTACCGGCTCGGCATGCGGCTGCTCGAGCTCGGCAACCTCGTGAAGGCGCGCCTGTCGGTACGCGACGCCGCGCTGATGCCGATGCGCGAGCTGCACCGCCTCACCGGCCAGACCGTGAACCTGTCGGTACGTCAGGGCGACGAGATCGTCTATATCGAGCGTGCGTATTCGGAGCGCTCGGGGATGCAGGTCGTCCGCGCGATCGGCGGCCGCGCGCCGCTGCACCTCACGTCGGTCGGCAAGCTGTTTCTCGCGGTCGACGAAACCGCGCGCGTGCGCGCCTATGCAACGCGCACGGGGCTGTCCGGCCACACGCAGAACAGCATCACCGACATTGCGAAGCTCGAGCGCGAACTGACACTCGTTCGCCAGCAATCGTGCGCACGCGATAACGAGGAGCTGGAACTCGGCGTGCGCTGTATCGCGGCCGGCATCTACGACGATTCGGGCAAGCTCGTCGCCGGGCTGTCGCTGTCGGCCCCGGCCGACCGCCTGCAGGACGCATGGCTCGGCCAGTTGAGCCGCACCGCGCTCACCATCTCGGAATCGCTCGGCTACCGGCCCGCGCCCGCGAAGGACACGGACGGGCTGCAACGGCACGCATAAGCGCTGCCACCCGCTGCGCCGCAGCCGAACGAAAAAGCCCCGCGATTGCGGGGCTTTTTCGTTGCGGCGATCGCGGGGATCCCGGCATACGGCGGCGAACCGCCGAAGCCCGGTCAGGTACCGCCGTTCGCCGTATTGGCCGCGGTCAGGCGCTCGCCGCCGCCGGCATCGAGCCAGTTGCGCAGGCGCGCTGCGTCGGCAAAGCGCGAATACTTGCCGAACGAATCGAGCAGCACCATCACCATCGGCCGGCCATGGATCGTCGCCTGCATCACGAGACATTCGCCCGCTTCGTTGATGAAGCCAGTCTTCTGCAGACCGATGTCCCACGAGCCATTGCCGCGGATCAGCGCGTTCGTGCTGTTGTAGACCAGATTGCGCTTGCCCGTGTACACGTCGTACGTACGATCGGTCGAGAACTGACGAATCATCGGGTACTGGTACGCGGCGTTGACCATCTTCACGAGGTCGCGCGCGCTCGACACGTTCGAGCTCGACAGACCGGTCGAATTCTCGAAGTGCGTGTCGGTCATCCCGAGCGCCTTGGCCTTCGCGTTCATCGCGGCGATGAACGCCGGACGGCCGCCCGGGTAGTAACGCGACAACGCAGCCGCGGCGCGGTTTTCCGAAGCCATCAGCGCGATGTGCAGCATGTCTTCACGCGACAGGACCGAGCCGACCGACAGGCGCGAGCCCGTGTTCTTCTCGTAGTCCCGATCTTCGTCGGTGACTTCGATCTGTTCGTTCATCGGCGCCTTCGAGTCGAGAACGACCATCGCCGTCATCAGCTTCGAGATCGACGCGATCGGCACGACGGCGTGCGAATTCTTGTCGAACAGCGGCTCGCCGGTGTTCTGGTCGACGACGTACGCGACGCTCGAGCGCAACGCGAGCGCGTCCGGCGTGTCGTGCAGGCCGAACGCCTGACCCACGGTCGGCCGGCGCGGCTGGAACGCGACCTTGCGGACCGCGCCACGATGGCCGTGCACGTTCGACGCGAGCGTCACGCGCTTGCGCGACGCCTTTGCACGCGGCGCGTCGGCCGATGCGACCTTGGCGGATTTTTCGGACGCGGCCTTGACCGACTTCTTCTTCGCGGACGAAGCGGAGGCAGTCTTTTTGGCGGCGTGGTGAGTGCTCGCAGTGGCGGCAAAGGCGTCAGCGGGCGCGACGGACGCGGCGGTCGCCAGCAAGGCGACGGCGACCGACACAGCCGTGCCGAGCGTCATGCTCTGCAACAATCTGCGCGGTGAAAACGATTCGGCTTTCATTGGGGTCTGGACAAAGCGGGCGGGAGGTTTCCGCAAGTGTAGTTAAAGCTGAAAAAAAGAGCAATATTAGGCACTTACCGATCGTCGTTAAACCGGAATGTAAGGGTCGCTCAACCGCGATCGATCGACCCTCCCGCTCCTATTGGAAAAATCCATGGGATGCGCTGCCCGACAGTACTCGTTTCCCGATTACCACACGGTTAATTGAGATAACGTCACTTCGGCGACGAATTAAAGCGGGGAAAGTACGTATCCGACGCTCGGTGTGCCACCGGCACCGGTCTTGGCTGCGGCGGCGGCACGTCGCCACGGCACGCGCATTGAAACGACGCGCTTTTCGACAGGAACAGAAGCATAACGTTCCACACGCCTGTCAGGTTTACCTGTGCATGATCATGGTGCGGCGCGCCCGCCCCGGCCCGGTGCGCACCATATGGGATCGCGCCTGAAACCGATTCCGAACGATCACGATAACTTGTTGTTTTATCGATAATTTGTCGCAATTGTGCAACGCACAAAAAATACTTGACAAGACTTTTCTCTGCCCTAAAATACGACTCATTGCTGCGTTGCACAAAGCACGCGGATCCGAGATTCCCCAGCGTAGTGCCCTTTCCCCCTGCGATCGACGCGATCGCTTTTCAGGAGCTTGACATGTCCTTGCTGACCCCCGAGCAAATCGCCGCCGCCCAGAAAACCAACCTCGAAAGCCTGTTCGGTCTGACGACCAAGGCATTCGAAGGCGTCGAAAAGCTGATCGAACTGAACCTGCAGGTCGTGAAGTCGACGCTGACGGAAAGTCAGGAAAACGCACAGCGCCTGCTGTCGGTGAAGGACGCGCAAGAACTGATCGCGCTGCAAGCGAGCCTGTCGCAACCGGTCGCGGAAAAGGTTCTTTCGTACAGCCGTCACCTGTATGAAATCGCGTCGTCGACGCAAGCCGAGTTCGCGAAGGTTGCAGAAGCGCAATTCGAAGAGCAGAACAAGAAGGTCCAGGCGCTCGTCGACAACGTCGCGAAGAACGCCCCGGCCGGTTCGGAAACGGCTGTTGCCGCACTGAAGTCGGCACTGAACGCTGCCAACACCACGTACGAAACGGTCCAGAAGGCTGCCAAGCAAGCCGTCGAGATCGCTGAAACGAACTTCAACGCGGCTGCCGCTGTCGCGACGAAGGCCGCGAGCGCTGCTGCATCGCGCCGCACGAGCAAGCCGGCCGCGTAAGCGCCCCCCTGCTCCTGAAAAAGCCGCGCAGTGCGCGGCTTTTTCGTTTCCGGCGCCGGAACGCGCGCGCCTTGCGGCCGCCGCCAGCCCGCACGGAACGGCCGAGCAGCCGCTGACCGCGAGCAAAATAAAACGCCGCCGTCCGGATTTCCCGGGCGGCGGCGTTTTTCCTGGCCGGTGTGAAGCCGGCCGTGCCGGTCGCGTTACTTCTTGCGTTGCGGCGGCAGGTCGGTACAGACGCCTTCGTACAGCTCGGCGGCCATGCCGACCGATTCGCCGAGCGTCGGGTGCGGATGGATCGTCTTGCCGATGTCTTCCGCGTCCGCGCCCATTTCAACGGCGAGACACACTTCGCTGATCAGGTCGCCCGCGTTCAGGCCGACGATGCCGCCGCCGATCACGCGATGGGTTGCCTCGTCGAAGATCAGCTTCGTGAAGCCTTCGTCGCGACCGTTCGCGATCGCGCGGCCTGATGCGGCCCACGGGAACACGGCCTTGCCGTACTTGATGCCTTCGGCCTTGCACTGGTCTTCCGTCTTGCCGGCCCATGCCACTTCCGGATCGGTGTACGCCACCGACGGAATTTGCAGCGCGTCGAAGTATGCCTTCTCGCCGTGTGCCGCTTCCGCTGCGACGTGGCCTTCGTGCACGGCCTTGTGCGCGAGCATCGGCTGGCCGACGACGTCGCCGATCGCGAAGATGTGCGGGACATTCGTGCGCATCTGCTTGTCGACGTCGATGAAGCCGCGGTCGGTGACGGCCACGCCGGCCTTGTCCGCGCCGATCTTCTTGCCGTTCGGGCTGCGGCCCACCGCTACGAGCACGAGGTCGTAGCGCTGCGCTTCCGCCGGGGCCTTTTCGCCCTCGAATTTCACGTAGATGCCGTCTTCCTTCGCTTCCGCGCCGACCGTCTTGGTCTTCAGCATCACGTTGCCGAAGCGCTTCGCGTTGTACTTTTCCCAGACCTTCACGAGATCGCGGTCCGCGCCCATCATCAGGCCGTCCATCATTTCGACCACGTCGATCTCGGCGCCGAGCGTCGAGTACACCGTTGCCATTTCGAGGCCGATGATGCCGCCGCCGATCACCAGCATGCGCTTGGGCAACTGGCGCAGTTCGAGTGCGCCCGTCGAATCGACGACGCGCGGGTCTTCCGGCATGAACGGCAGCTTCACCGCTTGCGAGCCGGCGGCGATGATCGCCTGCTTGAACTTGACGACCTTCTTGCCGTTCTCGCCCTGCACTTCCAAGTGATACGGATCGACGAAAGCGCCGACGCCGGTCACGACTTCGACCTTGCGGGCCTTCGCCATGCCGGCGAGGCCCGTCGTCAGTTTCTTGACGACGCCGCCCTTGAAGTCGCGCAGCTTGTCGAGGTCGACTTGCGGCTTGCCGAACGTGATGCCGTGTGACGCGAGCGACGCGGCTTCTTCGACGACGAGCGACGTGTGCAGCAGTGCTTTCGACGGGATGCAGCCGACGTTCAGGCACACGCCGCCGAGCGTCGAGTAGCGTTCGACGAGCACCGTCTTCATGCCGAGGTCGGCTGCGCGGAACGCGGCCGAGTAGCCGCCGGGGCCGGCGCCGAGCACGAGCATGTCGCACTCGATGTCGGCGGCGCCGGCGTAGCTGCCGGCTTGCGGTGCAGGTGCCGGGGCGGCTGCCGGTGCTGCGGCCGGAGCGGCTGCGGGCTTTGCCGGCTCCGCTGCTTTCGCGGGAGCAGCTGCAACTGCCGATGCTTCGACGATGGCGATGACCGTGCCTTGCGAGACTTTCTCGCCGGCCTTGACCTTGACTTCCTTGACCGTGCCGGCGACGTCGCTGGGCACTTCCATGGAAGCTTTGTCCGATTCGAGCGTGATAAGCGTTTGCTCTTTTTCGATCACGTCGCCCGGCTTCACGTTGACTTCGATGACATCGACGCCGCTGAAATCGCCGATATCCGGAACCTTGACTTCGATGAGACTCATTACTGTCCCCTTCTTGATTAGCTGCAGACAGAGGGGGAGAAACCCGCGAAAGAACCAGTTGCGACTTACGGCCTGACAAGAGAACACGAACCTGGGCAGAACCACCTTTGCTGTCCGCCCAAGGACGCGCCTTTCTTTTGGTTACTTTTCTTTGGAAGACGACCCGAAGGTAGTCCCTGCGGGACAAAGAAAAGTGACCGCCGCCCCGCGCAGGGGCGACGCTAATAGACCGTTAGCAAAACAGGTTCAACGACAGAGCGTGGATAACAAACAAAAAAACCACGCCCCCGCGAGCCGCTCCCACGCTCATCAAAGAATGATGCGACGGAAATCCCCGAGCAACGCCCCGAGATACGCATTGAACCGCGCGGCTTCCGCGCCATCGATGACACGATGGTCATACGACAGCGACAGCGGCAGCGTCAGGCGCGGCACGAACTGCTTGCCGTCCCACACCGGCTTCATCTGGCCGCGCGACAACCCGAGGATTGCCACTTCCGGCGCGTTGATGATCGGCGTGAAGTTGGTGCCACCGATCCCGCCGAGCGACGAGATCGAGAAGCAACCGCCCTGCATCTGGTCCGGCTTCAGCTTGCCGTCACGCGCTGCCTTCGACAGCTCGGCCATTTCCTTCGCGATATCGACGAGGCCCTTCTTGTCCGCATCGCGGATCACCGGCACGACGAGACCGTTCGGCGTGTCCGCAGCGAAACCGACGTGGTAGTACTGCTTGAACACCAGGTTGTCGCCGTCGAGGCTCGCGTTGAAGGTCGGGAACTTCTTCAGCGCAGCGACGACCGCCTTGATCACGAATGCGAGCATCGTGAACTTCACGCCCGCCTTCTCGTGT
>NZ_JAGIXF010000098.1:0-19619 GCF_021483755.1 Burkholderia sp. WTPI3
CGGCGTGCCGCTCGCGACGGGCGCCGCCGATACCGCATGCGCGGCGCTCGGCAGCGGGCTCGCCGCGGCTGGCGACGCACTGCTGACCACCGGCAGCGGCGGCCAGATCGTCGTGCTCGCGGATACGTTGCCGCCTGCGCGGCGCGGACTGCATCGCTATCGCACGGCGGCTGGCGGCGGCTATTACACGATGGCCGCGATGCAGAACGTCGGGCTTGCGCTCGAAGCCGTGCGCGGCTGGCTCGGCTACGCGGGCTGGCCCGATGCATACGACGACGCGTTCGCGCAGCCGGCGTCCGGGCGATTGTGTTTTCTGCCGTATCTGACGGGCGAGCGCTCGCCATGGATGAACCCCGATGCGCGCGGCGGCTGGCTCGGTCTCGGGCTCGGCGACACGCGCGGCGCGATGATGCGCGCGGCGTTCGAAGGCGTCGCGTTCGCCTTGCGCGCGGGGCTCGATGCGATTCGCGATGCGAACCATGCCGATCCGGTGACGACGCTGCGCCTCGCGGGCGGCGGCTCGGTCGATCCGCGCTGGCGCCAGTTGCTCGCGGACGCGCTCGGCGCATCGCTCGACGCGGTCGACTGTCCGAATGCGGCGACGCGCGGTGCCGGGCTGCTCGCGGGAATCGCCATCGGACACTGGCGCGAGGATGCGTTGCACACGCTGGCGCCCGCCGCATCGCCGGTCGCCACGCCGCGCGACGATCGTGCGCTGGCCGCACGTCATGCACGCTTCGTCGACCTGTATGCGCGAACGGATGCATGGTTCACGGCGGGTGTTTAAACTCGGGCACTTGTCCGGGTGCGTCAGCGATGACGCATCGAGGCAAGCCGACGGCCGTTTCCGGCACACGACGCGTACCGGGATCGACGATCATGCCCGGCACGATAGGGGCCGCATGTGCCGGGTGGTTTGGCTTTACAAGGGGCCGGCCGCTCGGGGCAGCGCCGAGGGCTGGCTTCGCGACACAGACGCAAGTCGATGATCTGATTACACGCGCTGCCGCTCGGGAAGATCGACGGCGGCCGCGACCTGATGAACGAGAGCGAATCGCTTCGCTCGATCGTGCTGTATTGAACGGAAGGGAAACCCCATGCTCGAACTCGTTTCTTCGCATGCTTGCCACGGCGGCGAGCAACGCTTCTATCGCCACGATTCGAAGGCGATCGGTCTGCCGATGAAGTTCTCGGTGTACCTGCCGCCGCAGGCCGCGCACGGCCGCGTGCCGGCGCTGTTCTATCTCGCGGGGCTCACGTGCACCGAAGAGACGTTCGCGATCAAGGGCGGCGCGCAGCAATACGCGGCGCAGCACGGCATCGCGCTCGTGATGCCCGATACGAGCCCGCGCGGTGCGGGCGTGGCGGGCGAGACCGATGCGTGGGATTTCGGCGTCGGTGCGGGCTTCTACGTCGATGCGACGCAAGCGCCGTGGTCGGCGCATTACCGGATGGAGTCGTACGTGACGGGCGAACTGCGCGAGCTCGTCGCGGCCGAGCTGCCGATCGACGGCGCGCGGCTCGGGATCTTCGGTCACTCGATGGGCGGGCATGGCGCGCTGACGCTCGCGCTGCGTCACCCGGACCTGTACCGCTCGGTGTCGGCGTTCGCGCCGATCGCCGCGCCGACGCGCTGCCCGTGGGGCGAGAAGGCGTTCTCCGGTTATCTCGGCGCCGATCGCGAAGCGTGGAAGCAGCACGATGCGAGCGAACTCGTCGCGCGCGCAGATGCGCCGAAGTTCGCGGACGGCATCCTCGTCGACCAGGGCCTCGCCGACTCGTTCCTCCCGAACCAACTGAACCCCGACGTGTTCGAAGCCGCTTGCGCGAAGGCCGGGCAGCCGCTGACGCTGCGCCGCCATCCGGGCTACGACCACGGGTACTACTTCATCTCGACGTTCATCGCCGATCACATCGCGCATCATGCGCGCGTGTTGGTGCGGTGAGTGCGGCGCGCTGCACCCCGCGCGCATAAAAAACGCCGGCGCTGCCCTCGGGGGCACGTCGGCGTTTTCGTTTTTGCGGTTTGACGATCAGTGGCGCCGCAACAGACTCGCGCCGTACACCAGCGCCGACAACGCGGTGATCCAGAAGCTCGTCGGCCAGTCGGTGTGATACGCGAGCGCGATCCCGACCCACGCTTCGAACAGTGCGAACAGCGCAGCGAGCAGCACGCCGGTCGACAGCCGCGTCGCCACGTTCTGTGCGGCCGCGGCCGGCCCGACCAGCAGCGTGAACACCAGCAGCACGCCGACGATCTGCGTCGCCGCAGCGACCGCAAGCGCGCACACCGCGAGGAACAGTACCGACACCGTGCGCAGCGACACGCCTTTGGCTTCGGCCAGTTCGGGCTGGAGCGATGCGAACAGCAGCGGCCGCGCGATCAGCGCGAGCGCGGCGAGGCTCACCGCGCCGATGCCGGCCAGCACCGCGAGCGTGTCGTGGCTGACCGCGAGCACGTTGCCGAACAGCAGCGCTGTGACCTGCGTCGCGAACGACGTATAGAAATGCAGGAACAGCAGCCCGAAGCCGAGCGCGCCCGACAGGATCACGCCGATCGCGACGTCGCGGCCCGCGAGCCGTTCGCCGAGCGCGCCCATCCCGATCCCGGCCGCGAGCGTGAAGCCGACCATCCCCCAGATCGGCGAGATGCCGAGCAGCACCGCGCCCGTCGCGCCGGTGAAGCCGACGTGCGACAGCGCATGGCCGGCGAAGGTTTGTCCGCGCAGCACCAGGAAGTAGCCGACGATGCCCGCGAGCACCGCGACGATCCCCGACGCGGCGAACGCGTTGATCATGAAGTCGTATTCAAACATCGTGCGATTGCCCGGGATGAGCATGTCCGTGGTGGTGATGGCCGTGGCCACCGCCACCGCCGTGCGCATGACCGTCGTCGTCCTCGTGTTCGTGATCGTGCTTTTCGATTTCGACGTCGCCGGACATCACGAAGATCCTGCCGTTCACGCGCATCACGTCGATCGGCGAGCCGTAGAGCCGCGACAGCACGGGCCTGGTGATCACCTCGTCGACGGTGCCGAGCGCGGCGACGCCGTTACCCAGATACAGCACGCGGTCGAGCGCGTTCAGGAGCGGATTCAGCTCGTGCGCGGAGAACAGCACGGTGATGCCGAGCTCGCGCTGCACGTTGCGCACGAGTTCGACGACGCCGCGCTGATGGTTGGGGTCGAGGCTGATCAGCGGCTCGTCGAGCAGCAGCAGCTTCGGGTTGCCGAGGAGGCATTGCGCGAGCAGCAGGCGCTGGCGCTCGCCGCCCGACAGTTCCGACAGCGGCCGGCGCGCGAGCGTCGGGCCGCCGACGAGATCGAGCACGCGGTCGACGTCGCGCCGCGTCGCGGCGTTCGTGTGCGGCAGCCCCCAGCGGTGCCCGTCGGCGGCCATCGCGACGAAGTCGTAGCCGCGCATCCGGCGATTCGCGAGGCCGCTGCGAATCTGCGGCATGTAGCCGATCGACGCGTTGCCGCGCACGACCGGTACGCCGCCGACCGACAGCGTGCCGCCCGACACGGGAACGAGGCCGAGCACCGCGCGCATCAGCGTCGTCTTGCCCGCGCCGTTCGGCCCGAGCACGCCGACGAATTCGCCGGGTTCGATCGAGAAGCTGACGTCGCGCAGGATCGTGCGTCCGCCCAGTTCGAGCGTGACGCGATCGACGGCGAGTGCGTGGGGAGTGACGGTCATTTCGCAGCAGGGGTCATTTCTTGCCGGCGGCCAGCGCGGCGGCGAGCGCGTCGAGCTGGCCGGCCATCCATTGCTGGAAGGTCTTGCCGGCCGGCTGCGTCTCGGTGACGCTGAAGCTCGGCACGCCGGAGTCGCGCGCGATCTTCAGCATCCGCTTCGTCATCGGTTCTTCGGCCTGGCTGTTGTAGATCAGCACGCGCACCTGTTTCTTGCGCAGGTCGTTCTCGAACGCGGCGACGTCCTGCGCGCTGGCTTCGGTGTCGTTCATCGTCGCGAGCTGGAAGCGCAGGTTGCGCATGTCGAGGCCGATCGCATCCGACATGTAGCCGAACACGGGCTCGGTGGCCGTCACCGGTACGCCCTTGTATTGCGCGCGCAGCGCGGCGACCTTGTCGTCGACAGGCTTCAGCGACGCGACGAACTTCTGCAGGTTCGCATCGTACTCGGCCTTGTTCGCGGGGTCGGCGCGACCGAGTTCGGCGGCGATCGCGCGTGCGGCGGCCGGCATCGTCGCCGGGTCGTACCACAGGTGCGGGTTGTCGCCCGGTTTCTTGCCGACCAGATCGGCGACGACGATTGTTGCGCGCGTAGCCTGCTTCGATGCGGACAGCAGCTTGCCCATCCACGGATCGTAGTCGGCGCCGTTGTAGATCACGACCTGCGCGTGCTGCAGCGCGCGCGCGGTTTTCGGGCTCGCTTCGAACAGGTGCGGATCCTGGTCGGGATTGCTGAGGATGCTGGTCACCGCGACATGGTGGCCGCCGATCTGCGATGCGACGTCGCCATAGAAATTCTCCGCGGCGACGACGTTGACGGTCGCGGCCTGCGCGAAGCCGGGCGCCGCGAACGACAGCGCGGCGGCCGTGGCGGCGAACAGGCGTGCAAGCGACAGGGCGCGCCGCGGCGCGCGCTTCAGGGTAGTAGGCATGGAACTCCTCGTTGGAAAGGGCGCCGGCACGGCGCCGTGCGCATTGCGTCAGCGCTGCGCGGGCTTGCCCTTGCAGTGCCCGCACAGGCCATTGAGCTCGACCACCTGATGGTGGACTTCGAAACCGTGCGCGGGCTCGCTCGCGGACAACTGCTTCGCGAGGTCGCTGCCAGGGATCTCGACGGTATCGCCGCACGAATCGCAGATCAGGAACTGGCCTTCATGCGGCACGCCGATCTCGCAGCACGCGAAGAACGCGTTCTTCGATTCGATCCGGTGGATGAAGCCGTGTTCGACGAGGAAATCCAGCGCGCGATAGACGGTCGTGGGCGGCACGCGGCCGCGTTGCGGTTCGAGCTCGGCGAGCAGGTCGTAGGCGCCGATCGGGCGCTGCGCGGCAAGCACGCGTTCGTAGACCTGACGGCGCAGCGGCGTCCACGCGAGCCCGTGCTCGGCGGCGAATGCGTCGGCCCGGGACAGCCGGGCGTCAATGGACGATGAGGTGGCCATGGCGTGAAGCAGGCGAATGAAACGAAGTATCGCGATGATATAACGTATCCCATCCCCGTGCAGCCCGAATTCTCGGCTTCGCCTGTACTCCGTCCCCATCATCGCCGTTTCAGCCGCGCCGCACCCAGCGCGCCGCGCGTTGCCGGGCGTGCGTCCCCGGCCCGCGGCCCATGCCGCCGTGCCGCAGCGCATCATCGAAAGCCGCCGCGTCGCCTTGACAGCGCGAATCGCGTATCCGATCATTCGACCAACGATAGAGCAATTGATCGGCCAGCGAGCGTTCGCTCACCTCGCGGCCTTCGTGCAGCAGAACGAACCGGAGACAACCAGTGAGACTGGACAACAAGGTCGCGATCCTGACGGGCGCGGCAAGCGGCATCGGCGAAGCGGTCGCGCAACGCTATCTGGACGAGGGCGCGCGCTGCGTGCTGGTCGACGTGAAACCGCCGAGCGGGTCGCTCGCGCGGCTGATCGAAGCGAATCCCGGCCGCGCGGCGGCGGTCACCGCGGACGTCACGCGCCGCGACGACATCGAGCGGATCGTCACCACGGCCGCCGAGCGCTTCGGCGGCGTCGACATTCTGTTCAACAACGCGGCGCTGTTCGACATGCGCCCGCTCCTCGACGAATCGTGGGACGTGTTCGACCGGCTGTTCTCGGTCAACGTGAAAGGGCTGTTCTTTCTGATGCAGGCCGTCGCGCAGCGGATGGTCGAGCAGGGCCGCGGCGGCAAGATCGTCAACATGTCGTCGCAGGCAGGGCGTCGTGGCGAGGCACTCGTTTCGCACTACTGCGCGACCAAGGCCGCGGTGATCAGTTACACGCAGTCGGCCGCGCTCGCGCTCGCGCCGCACCGGATCAACGTGAACGGCATCGCGCCGGGGGTGGTCGACACGCCGATGTGGGAGCAGGTCGATGCGCTGTTCGCACGCTACGAGAACCGGCCGCTCGGCGAGAAGAAGCGGCTTGTCGGCGAAGCCGTGCCGCTCGGCCGCATGGGCGTGCCCGGCGACCTGACGGGTGCCGCGCTGTTCCTCGCGTCGGCCGATGCCGACTACATCACCGCCCAGACGCTGAACGTCGACGGCGGCAACTGGATGAGCTGAGACATGGCGCCGTTCGCACGCGCAACCGCCGAACCACGAGGGCACGCATGATGGCCGAGATCGTCGTCGCCGGCGAACTGCTGGCCGAATTCGTCGCCGCCGAACGCGGCCAGGGTTTCGACACGCCGGGCCTGTTCGCCGGGCCGTTCCCGAGCGGCGCGCCGGCGATCTTCGCCGATCAGGCCGCGCGGCTCGGCGCGCGCGTCGCGTACGCGGGCTGCGTCGGCCGCGATGCGTTCGGCGACGCGATCGTCGCGCGGCTCGAACGCGACGGCGTCGACGTGGCGCGCATCCGCCGCGTTGCACGCCCGACCGGCACCGCGTTCGTCGCGTATCGCGACGACGGGTCGCGCAGCTTCGTGTTTACGCTGTCCACCAGCGCGGCCGCCTGCGTCGATGCATCCGACGTCGATGCCGCGATGTTCGACGGCTGCCGCTACTTCCACGTGATGGGCTCGTCGCTGACGAGCGAATCGGCGATCGCGGCGGTGCGGCGCGGCGTGTTCGAGGCGGCGCGCGTCGGCGCGAAGGTGTCGTTCGATCCGAACGTGCGGCGCGAGATGCTGGGATTTCGCCCGATGCGCGCGGCGCTCGACGAGATGCTCGCCGCATGCCACCTGTTCCTGCCGAGCGAGGCCGACCTGCCGTTCCTTTGCGGGCCGCAGCCGGCCGAACGCGCGATCGCGGGCCTGCTCGCGACGCATCCGTTGCTCGAGCGCGTCGTGCTCAAGCGCGGCGCGGCCGGCAGCGTCGCGTTCGATCGCGCGAGCCGTGTCGACGCGCCGGCCTGCGCGGTCGACGAACTCGACCCGACGGGCGCCGGCGACTGCTTCGGCGGCACGCTGGTCGCGAGTCTCGTCGCCGGCCTGCCGATCGACGTGGCATTGCGCCGTGCGAACGCGGCCGGCGCGATCGCGGTCACGCGGCGCGGCCCGATGGAGGGCAACAGCGGCGCCGCCGAGATCGACCGTTTCCTGACCGAACGAGGTATCGCATGTCCGGCCTGACCTCCACCGCCGAGCGCGCGCGTACCGCGCATGCCGACGCCGTGCTGCGGATGATTTTCGACGCGAATCGCGCGGATGCGCAGCGCGGCATCTATTCGATCTGCAGCGCGCACCGGCTCGTGCTGGAAGCCGCGTGCGAAGCCGCGCGAGCGGACGGCTCGCCGCTGCTGATCGAGGCGACCTGCAACCAGGTGAATCATCACGGCGGCTATACGGGCATGACGCCCGCCGACTTCCGGCGCGACGTCGATGCGATCGCGCAGCGCTGCGGGCTCGCGCCGTCGGCACTCGTGCTCGGCGGCGATCATCTGGGCCCGAACCCGTGGCGGCACCGCCGCGCGGCCGACGCGATGCGAGAAGCGGCCGCGATGGTCGCGGCTTACGTCGAAGCCGGTTTCGAAAAGATTCACCTCGATGCGAGCATGGCCTGTGCGGACGATCCCGCGCGGCTCGACGATCGCACGATCGCCGCGCGTGCGGCCGGGTTGTGCCGTGCGGCGGAAGAGGCGGCCGCGCGTGCCGGCACCGCACCCGTCTACGTGATCGGCACCGAGGTGCCGACGCCGGGCGGCGAAATGACGGGCGACGGCGGCACGGGCGGCGGCGCGATGATGCACATCGTGGTCACGCGCAGCGACAGCATCGCCGCGACGCTCGACGCGCACCGCAGCGCCTTCGCCGCGGCCGGGCTCGACGACGCATGGACGCGCGTGGTCGCGATCGTCGCGCAGCCGGGCGTCGACTTCGACGATCGCCACGTGCTTGACTACGACAGCACGAAGGCCGCGTCGCTCGGCGCAAGCATCCTGCGCACGCCGCGCCTCGTGTTCGAAGCGCATTCGACCGACTACCAGACCGAAGGCGCGCTCGCCGCGCTCGTGCGCGACCACTTCGCGGTGCTGAAGGTCGGTCCCGCGCTCACCTTCGCGCTGCGCGAGGCGCTGTTCGCGCTGACCTTCATCGAGGATGCGCTGATCGACGACGTCGCGCAGCGCTCGCGGCTGCGCGACGTCGTCGATGCCGCGATGCGCGCGCAGCCGGAGCATTGGGCGCCGTACTACCGCGGCGACGAGACCGAGCAGCGGCTCGCGCGCCAGTTCAGCTACAGCGACAGGATCCGTTACTACTGGCTGCAGCCGGCCGTCGCGGCGGCGGTCGAGATGCTGTTCGACAACCTCGCGCGGCAACCGGTGCCCGAAACGCTCGTCGCGCAGTGGCTGCCGGACGTGTACGCGGCGTGCCGCGCGGGCGGCCTCGCGAAGGCGCCGCGCGCATGGGTGCGCCATCGGATACGCGACGTGATTGCGCACTATGCGCGCGCGTGCGGAATGCAGCGGCCGGCGTGACGGGCCGCGAAGGAAACGACGCAATAACGATGCAATAACGACGCAGTTCGAAGATATAAGGAGACATGCCATGCAACGAAAGATGCTCGACGCCGCCGTACGCTGCTTCGCCGGAGCCGCGTTCGCGACGGCCGCCTGCGCCGCATCCGCCGGCACGCTGACGATCGCGACGCTGAACAACCCCGACATGATCGAGCTGAAGAAGCTGTCGCCGGCGTTCGAGAAGGCGAACCCCGACATCAAGCTGAACTGGGTGATCCTCGAGGAGAACGTGCTGCGCCAGCGCGCGACCACCGACATCACGACCGGCAGCGGCCAGTTCGACGTGATGGCGATCGGCACCTACGAGACGCCGCAGTGGGGCAAGCGCGGCTGGCTCGCGCCGATGACGGGGCTGCCCTCCGATTACGACCTGAACGACATCGTGAAGACCGCGCGCGACAGCCTGTCGTACAACGGCCAGCTCTACGCGCTGCCGTTCTACGTCGAAAGCTCGATGACGTTCTACCGGAAAGACCTGTTCGCGGCGAAGGGGCTCAAGATGCCCGACCAGCCGACCTACGACCAGATCGCCGAATTCGCGGACAAGCTCACCGACAAGGCGAAGGGCACCTACGGGATCTGTCTGCGCGGCAAGGCCGGCTGGGGCGAGAACATGGCGTACGTGTCGACGGTCGTGAACACGTTCGGCGGGCGCTGGTTCGACGAGAATTGGAACGCGCAGCTCACGTCGCCCGAGTGGAAGAAGGCGATCACGTTCTACGTGAATCTGCTGAAGAAAGACGGCCCGCCGGGAGCGAGCTCGAACGGCTTCAACGAGAACCTGACGCTGACCGCATCGGGCAAGTGCGCGATGTGGATCGACGCGACGGTCGCGGCCGGGATGCTCTATAACAAACAGCAGTCGCAGGTTGCCGACAGGATCGGCTTTGCGGCCGCGCCGGTCGCCGTCACGCCGAAGGGCTCGCACTGGCTGTGGGCGTGGGCGCTGGCCGTGCCGAAGACGTCGAAGCAGCAGGACGCCGCGCGCAAGTTCATCGCGTGGGCGACCTCCAAGCAGTACGTCGAGATGGTCGGCAAGGACGAAGGCTGGGCGTCGGTGCCGCCGGGCACGCGCACGTCGACCTACCAGCGCCCCGAGTACAAGGCTGCCGCGCCGTTCTCCGACTTCGTGCTGAAGGCGATCGAGACGGCCGATCCGAACGATCCGTCGCTGAAGAAGGTGCCGTACACGGGCGTGCAGTACGTCGGGATTCCTGAATTCCAGTCGTTCGGCACGGTGGTCGGCCAGGCGATCGCCGGAGCGGTGGCCGGCCAGATGACGGTCGACCAGGCGCTCGCCGCCGGACAGGCCGCGGCGGACCGCGCGGTGCGTCAGGCCGGCTACAAGAAGTAACGCGGCGTGCACCGTGCGCGTCGTCGCGCACGGTGCGGGCCGCGCCAGCAGAAAGGCGGGCAGGCCGTTCGCACCCGCGCCTCAACCGGAGGGACTCCGATCATGCGTCATTTACGTCTTCCCCTGAGCCACGCGCCGTCGGTCGGCGACGCGGCGTCGCCGCCGGGCGCACCGCACCGCGCGCGCGGCGGCGCGCGCTGGCTCGTCTCGCCGTCCGTCGCGGTGCTGCTGCTGTGGATGTCGATTCCGCTCGCGATGACGATCTGGTATTCGTTCTCGCGCTACAACCTGCTGAACCCGGACGTGAAGGGCTTTGCCGGGCTCGACAACTATCGCTTCCTCGCGACCGATCCGTCGTTCCTGCCCGCGATCTGGCACACGCTCGTGCTGATCGGCGCGGTGCTCGCGATCACGGTGGTCGGCGGCGTGCTGATGGCCGTGCTGTTCGACCGCAAGTTCTACGGGCAGGGCGTGGCGCGCCTGCTCGCGATCGCGCCGTTCTTCGTGATGCCGACGGTGGCCGCGCTGATCTGGAAGAACATGATCCTGCATCCGGTGTACGGGCTCGTCGCGACCGCGATGCGCGCGCTCGGGATGACGCCGATCGACTGGTTCGCCGATTACCCGCTCACCGCCGTGATCATGATCGTCGCGTGGCAGTGGCTGCCGTTCGCGTTCCTGATCCTGTTCACCGCGATCCAGTCGCTCGACCAGGAGCAGAAGGAAGCCGCGCGCATCGACGGCGCCGGCCCGATCGCGATGTTCTTCTACATCACGCTGCCGCACCTGAAGCGCGCGATCGCCGTGGTCGTGATGATGGAGACCATCTTCCTGCTGTCGATCTTCGCGGAGATCTACACGACGACGGGCGGCGGTCCGGGCGACGCGACCACCAACCTGTCGTACCTGATCTATGCGCTCGGCCTGCAGCAGTTCGACGTCGGCCTCGCGTCCGCGGGCGGGATCATCGCCGTCGTGGTCGCGAACGTCGTGTCGTTCTTCCTCGTGCGGATGCTCGCGCGCAACCTGAAGGGAGAGTACGAGAAATGAGCGACCTCACTTTCGAAGGCCGGCGCATGCCGGCTGCGTTCGACCTCGTGCGGCGCGCGCTGCCCGGCGCGCTCGCGTGGCTCATCGCGCTGCTGCTGTTCTTCCCGATCTTCTGGATGGCGATCACCGCATTCAAGACCGAGCAGCAGGCGTATGCATCGACGCTGTTCTTCGTGCCGACGCTCGACAGCTTCCGCGAGGTGTTCGCACGCAGCAACTACTTCGCGTTCGCGTGGAATTCGGTGCTGATCTCGGCGGGCGTCACGGTGATCTCGCTGCTGCTCGCGGTGCCGGCCGCCTATGCGATGGCGTTCTTCCCGAACCACCGCACGCAGAAGGTGCTGCTGTGGATGCTGTCGACCAAGATGATGCCGTCGGTCGGCGTGCTGGTGCCGATCTACCTGCTGTGGAAGAACGCGGGGCTGCTCGATACCGTGTCGGGTCTCGTGATCGTCTACACGCTGATCAACCTGCCGATCGCGGTGTGGATGACCTTCACGTACTTCAACGAGATCCCGAAGGACATTCTCGAAGCCGGGCGCATCGACGGCGCATCGACATGGCAGGAGATCGTCTACCTGCTGATGCCGATGGCGCTGCCGGGGCTCGCGTCCACCGCGCTGCTGCTCGTGATCCTGTCGTGGAACGAGGCGTTCTGGAGCATCAACCTGTCGAGCTCGAACGCCGCGCCGCTGACGGTGTTCATCGCGTCGTACTCGAGCCCCGAGGGCCTGTTCTGGGCGAAGCTGTCCGCCGCGTCGCTGCTCGCGGTCGCGCCGATCCTGATCGTCGGCTGGCTGTCGCAGAAGCAGCTCGTGCGCGGCCTCACGTTCGGAGCGGTCAAATGAGCGCGGCCGGCAAAGGCGGCGCGAGCGAAGGGACGAACGTGCTGATCTGCGACTGCGACGGCGTGCTGATCGACAGCGAGGCCGTGGCCGCCGACGTGATCGTGCGCGAGCTCGATGCGCGCTGGCCGGGTGTCGATGCACGACGGGCGGTGATGCCGCTGCTCGGGCTGCGCATCGAGCGCGTGCTGGCCGGCGCGGGCGACGCGGCCGGACGCAGGCTGTCGGCCGACGATGTCGATGCGATTCGCCGCGCGGTCGAGGCAGCGGCCGTCAATGCGCCGATGGTCGACGGCATCGACGCGGCGCTGGCCGCGATCCGGCTGACCACGGCGTGCGCGAGCAACAGCTACCGCGCATACGTCGAGGCGGCGCTCGCCCGCACCGGCCTCGCGCGCTTCTTCGGCGACCGGCTGTTCTGCGCGGACGCCGTCGCGCGCCCGAAGCCGGCGCCCGACGTGTATCTCGCGGCCGCGCACGCGCTCGGCGTCGTGCCCGCGCAATGCCTCGTCGTCGAGGACAGCGCGACCGGCATCACCGCGGCCGCCGCGGCCGGCATGACCGTGCTCGGCTTCGTCGGCGGCGGCCATGCGTCGGCCGCGCAGATCGACGCGCTGCGCGGGATCGGCGCGCGTCACGTATTTGACGACATGCACGAGCTGCCCGGCTACGTCGCGCGCTGGCAGGCGACGGGCGCGGTGCTGCCGAACTAGCAACCACGAACGATTGCGCGCCGCGCTCGATCGACGCGGCGCATCACGAACGAACGGAGACAGACCATGGCAAGCGTGCTCCTGCGCAACATCGCGAAGCGCTACGACGACACCGAAGTGCTGCGCAACGTGAACCTCGACATCGCCGACGGCGAATTCGTCGTGTTCGTCGGGCCCAGCGGCTGCGGCAAATCCACGTTGATGCGGATGATCGCCGGGCTCGAGGACATCTCGAGCGGCGACCTGCTGATCGACGGCGCGAAGGTCAACGACGTGCCGAGCGCGAAGCGCGGCATCGCGATGGTGTTCCAGTCGTATGCGCTGTATCCGCACATGACGCTGTACGACAACATGGCGTTCGGCCTGAAGCTCGCCGGCGCGAAGAAGCCCGAGATCGACCAGGCGGTGAAGCAGGCCGCGAAGATCCTGCACATCGATCACCTGCTCGACCGCAAGCCGAAGCAGTTGTCGGGCGGCCAGCGGCAGCGCGTCGCGATCGGCCGCGCGATCACGCGCAAGCCGAAGGTGTTCCTGTTCGACGAACCGCTGTCGAACCTCGACGCCGCGCTGCGCGTGAAGATGCGGCTGGAGTTCGCGCGGCTGCACGACGAGCTGAAGACGACGATGATCTACGTGACGCACGACCAGGTCGAGGCGATGACGCTCGCGGACAAGATAGTCGTACTGTCGGGCGGCGCGGTGCAGCAGGTCGGCACGCCGAACGCGCTGTATCACGCGCCGGCGAACCAGTTCGTCGCGGGCTTCATCGGCTCGCCGAAGATGAATTTCCTGAAAGGCACGGTCGAGTCGGCAGATGCGACGGGCGTGCTGGTGCGCTTCGGCAGCGGCGAGACGCAGCGCGTCGCGGTCGACGCGGCGGGGTTGCAGCGCGGTGCGACGGTGACGGTCGGCGTGCGGCCCGAGCACCTGATCGTGGGGCAGGCGGCGACCGGTGTGGCCGCGCGGACGATGGCCGTCGAATCGCTCGGCGATGCCGCGTATCTGTACGCGGAGTCGGCTGTCGCACCGGACGGGCTGATCGCGCGGATTCCGCCGCTCGACACGTACCGCACCGGCGAGGCGCTGCACGTGCATGCGCAGGCCGAGCACTGCCACCTGTTCGACGAAAACGGGCAGGCGTTCCGGCGGCTCGACGTGCACGCGAAGGCGGCGTGAGGGCGCGCGCCGGTCAGCGGCGCAAGTGCGGCGGCGTCAGGCCGCCTTCGCTTCGAGCGCCGCGCGTGCGCAGGTTTCGTCGGTGACGAGCCCCGACAGCCAGCCACCGCGTAGCGCGGCGATCACCGCGTCGCGCTTTTTCGGGCCGCCGGCGAATGCGATCGTCGGGCGCCTGGGCGGCGTGTCGAGCGCGACGCTCGTCACGCGCCCGCTCGTCGATACGTCGATCCGCTTGCCCTGCGCGTCGATCGGCACGCCGAGCAGTTCGGCCACCGCGCCGAGCGCGGTCATCTCGTCGCGCTCCTGCTCGGTGATGAAGCCGTCTTCGTAGAGCGGGCAGTGCGGGCCGATGTTGCCGATCCCGACGAACGCGACGTCCGCCTTGCCCGACAGCGTATCGACGATCCGGTACAACCGGTGATTGCACCATTGCGCGCGCTCGGCGGCGCTGTCGGCGAACAGCGGCGCGGGCAGCAGGAAGTGCTTGCTGCCGGTTTTCTCGGAGATGTACTGCGCGACGTCGTAGCGGTTCGACGAGCCGTCCGCCGCGATCGCGCCGACCATCGACACGAGACGGTGCTGCGGCCGGTCGATCTGCGCGATCTGTGCGACCGCGGCCTTCAGCGTCCGGCCGCTGCTCACGGCGATCACCATCGGTCGCGTCTCGTTCAGGTAGCGCTCCATCACCTGCGCGCCGGCGACCGCGAGCTTGCGGTCGATCGCTTCGGGTGCGTCGGCATCGACGGGCACGACTTCGCACATCGCGAGGCCGTAGCGTTTAGACAGCTGCGCGCCGAGGTCGAGACAGTCGGCGAGCTGGTGATCGACGCGCACGCGGATCAAATTCTTCTCGACCGCGAACGCGACGAGGCGCTGCGCGACCGGGCGCGACACCTGCAGCTTCTCGGCGATTTCGTTCTGCGTGTCGCCCGCGACGTAGTAGAGCCACGCGGCACGCGTGGCGAGATCGAGTTTTTCTGAGGACTTGGACACGATAGCGGTTCGGTTCGGATCTTGGCCGGCCGTCGGGCGGCGCAACGGCATCCACTGTAACGCATGCCGGGCGCGCGGCCGATGGCCGCGGTGCGTCGCCGCGGCGGCGTTTACGCGAGCCGCGCGCGCGACGGTTCGTAAAGCGGACGCACGTGACGGTACAGCGAGCGGAATGCGTCGAGGCGCTCGCGCAGCAGCGCGTGACGCGCGGCGTCGGGCGCGTATTCGGCGCGCACCGGCGGCTTGGTCAGCACCGCATGCGGATCACCGCCGACGGCGAGCCAGCCGAGTCGTGCCGCACCGAGCGCCGCACCGGTTTCGCCGCCGCCGTGCTGGCGCGTGTGCACGTTCAGCGCATCGGCGATCAGCTGCGCCCAGAACGCGCTGCGTGCGCCGCCGCCGATCAGCGACAGCCGGTCGGTTTCGACGCCGGCCGCATGCAGTGCATCGAGGCCGTCGGCGAGGCCGAGCGTCACGCCTTCGAGCACCGCGTAGCCGAGATGCGCGCGTTCGGTCGCATGCGTCATCCCGAAGAACACGCCCTGCGCGTACGGATCGTTGTGCGGCGTGCGCTCGCCGGACAGGTAGGGCAGGAACAGCGGCGCCGTCGCGAGCGCATCGGCGTCGAGCGCTTCGATTTCGGCGAGCAGCGCGGGCTCGTCGGTGCCGGTCAGCTTGCAGACCCAGCGCAGGCAGCTCGCGGCCGACAGCACGACGCTCATCAATTGCCAGCGATCGGGAATCGCGTGACAGAACGCATGCACGGCCGACGCCGGATTCGGCATGAAGCGGTCGCCGACCACGCTCAGCACGCCCGACGTGCCGAGCGACACGAAACCGTCGCCCGCGTGGATCGCGCCGATGCCGAGGGCGCTCGTCGCGTTGTCGCCGCCGCCGCCCGCGACGACGACGGCCTCCGACAGCCCGAGTTCGCGCGCGACATCCGCGCGCAGCGTGCCGGACGGCGCGTTGCCTTCGACGATGCGCGGCATCTGGTCGCGCGTCATGTCGCATGCGGCGAGCAGCGCCTCCGACCAGTCGCGCCGCGCGACGTCGAGCCACAGCGTGCCGGCCGCGTCGGACGGGTCGGACACCTTCGCGCCCGTGAGCCGGAAGCGCAGGTAATCCTTCGGCATCAGTACGCACGCGGTGGCGGCGAACACGTCGGGTTCGTGCTTCGCGACCCACAGCAGCTTCGGCGCGGTGAAGCCGGGCATTGCCAGGTTGCCGGCCAGCGCGTGCAGATCGGGCGCGCGTTCGGTGAGCAGCGCGCATTCGTCGGCGCTGCGCATGTCGTTCCACAGGATCGCCGGGCGCAGCACGCGGTCGTCGCGGCCGAGCAGCACCGCGCCGTGCATCTGGCCCGACAGGCCGATCCCGCGCACCTGCGCGAACGCGTGAGGATGCCGTTCGCGCAGCGCCGCGAGCGCGGCGAGCGTGCCTTGCCACCAGTCGTCCGGATGCTGTTCCGCCCAGCGCGGGTGCGGCCGCGACACGGTGAACGGCGTGCCCGCGGTGCCGACCACCGTGCCGTCGGGGGCAAGCAGCAGCACCTTCACTTCCGAGGTGCCGAGGTCGATGCCGAGATACATGAGCGATCCGTCCGTCAGTGAGGAGCCGCTACTTTAGCCGCACGCACGCGCGCATGCCAACGCAGGTTCGCCCGGATGCGCGGCCGGGCCGGTTGCCGGATATCGGGCCGCGTCAGCGCTGCGCGAGCCATGCGTCCACGCGTGCGAGCCCCGCGCGCAGCGCTTCGAACAGCGCGGCGTTGTCGGCGAGCGAGCCCCACAGCGCGCGGCTCGCACACAGCGCGACGGCCGGGTCGTCGGCTTCCACGATCGCGCGCGCGGCGTCTTCGTCCATCACGCCGTCCTGGTATGCATACGGCAGCAGGCCGCGCGCCCGGCGTTCGAGAAAGCGCAGGAACAGCGCCGGCAACACGGCGGTGGCGACCGGCGCGGCGCCGCGCGCGAACGACTCGACGAGCGTCGGCGCGATGAAGCCGGGAATCTTCGAGAAGCCGTCGGCCGCGACGCGCTGGTTCGTATCGAGCACGTACGGGTTGCCGAAGCGTTCGAGCACGACGTCGCGATAGCGTTCGAGATCGAGCGGGCTCGGGGTGAGGCACGGGATCACGTCCTGCGTCACGTAGTCGTGCGCGAAGCGCCGGATCGCCGCGTCGTGCGTCCCTTCGTGGATATACGTGTGGCCCGCGAGCGTGCCGGCCCAGGCGATGCAGCTGTGCGTTGCGTTGAGGATGCGGATCTTCGCCTCCTCGTACGGATGCACGTCGTCGACCAGTTCCGCGCCGGCCAGCTCCCAGCGCGGCCGGCCGGCCGCGAAGCGGTCCTCGATCACCCACTGGATGAACGATTCGCCCATCACCGGGCACGCATCGTCGACGCCGGTCGCCGCGCGCACGCGCTCGCGCACATCGTTGGTCGGGCGCGGCGTGATGCGGTCGACCATCGCGCTCGGCGTCGCGACATGGGCGTCGAACCACGCGAGCAGGTCGGTCTGGCCGCGCCGTTCGAGGAATTCGCGCATGCCCGCGCGAAAGCGCGCGCCGTTGTTGCGCAGGTTGTCGCAGCTTTGCAGCGTGAGCGGGCCTGCGTCGCGCTTCACGCGTTCGGCGAGCAGCGCCGCGAGCGCGCCGTACAGCGTCGTGCGCGCGCCCTGCAGATCGGCCGCGAGATCCGCGTTCGCGATGTCGAGCCGGTTGTGTTCGTCGAGGTAGTAGCCGCCTTCGGTGACGGTGAACGACACGATCCGGCACGCCGGGTCGGCGCCGGCGTCGATCAGCGCGGCGAGGTCGATCGACCACGGCAGCACGCGCGAGATCGCGCGGATCGCCTCGTACGCGCGCTCGCCTTGCGGCGTGACGGTTTCCAGCGTGTATGCGCCGTGTTGCGCGGCGAGCGCATCCATCGTCGCGCGCATGTCGTCGCGGATGTTGCCGACGGTCAGCGACCAGCGTTCGTCGGCCGGCACGGCCGCGTTCACGCGATGCAGATACCACGCCTGGTGCGCGCGGTGGAACGAGCCGGCACCGATGTGCAGCAGCACGGGCGTGCGGGCGGAGGGCGATTCGGTCATCCGGTGTCTCCTGTCGCGATCGGATCGCGCTCGGCCTGGCTGCCGCCACGATCCATGCTGGCGAATACGATCATTTGCTCGTCATGTGAGCGAATGATCGTATTCAGGCAGGCGAAAGTCAAGGCAACGGCTTGGCATTTCGATGGTGCGCTGCGGCGGCCGGCGATTCGAGAGCGTCGCGCGGCGGCAGCGGGGCGGGTGGTCAGCGCGCTTCGTCGCGCGTCAATGCGACGAGTTCGTCGAGCAGCTTGCCGGCCGGGCCGGGCAGAATGCCGTGGCGGCGGCGGAATGCGGTGAGCGTGCGCACCGCGACGACTTCGCTCACGGGCAGCGTGTCGATCGTGCCGGCGCGCTGTTCGGCGCCGTACATCGGCTCGGCCATCCAGCTCAGGAAGCCCGCATGCGCGACGAGGCTCTTCAACGTCGTGACCGAGCGCGTCTCGACCGCGATATCGGGCAGCGCCAGCCCATGCGCGTCGAAGGTCGCACGCATGTGATCGAACGGTGCGGTGCCGCGCGGCGGAATCGCCCAGCGCGCGTGCAGCGTATCGGCGAGCGTCGGCGCGCGGCCGAGCGCGCGCAGCGGATGGTGCGGCGCCGCAACGATATGGCTGCGATCCTCCCACCGGCACTCGGGAATCGCGACGATCTCGTCGGTGTCGGGCCCGTGCGCGGACAGCGCGAGATCGATCTCGTGCTTGTGCAGCCCTTCCGCGAGCCGGTCCCACACGCCTTCGAGGATCTCGACGCGCAGATTCGGCCAGCGATCGAGCACGCGGCCGACCGCGACCGGCAGCACGAGGCTCGCGATGCTGCCCACCGCGCCGACCTTGATCGTGCCCTTCGCGAAGCCGCGCATCGCGTCGAGCTCCTCGCGCGCGTGCTCGGCCTCGTGCTGCAGCAGCGTCGCGTGCGGCAGCAGCGCGTCGCCGAACGCGGTGAGCTGCACGCCTTTCGAGTGGCGCTCGAACAGCGGCGCGCCGACCTGGTCCTCGAGCCGCTTCAGGATCCGGCTCAGCGCCGGCTGTGTGACGTGCAGCGCGTCGGCTGCGCGGCCGAGGCTGCCGCACGCGACGATGGTCGTGAATGCCCGCAATTGTCGGAGATCGAAAGTCATGCTGAAACGTAATGGCTTTTTGCAAAAAATACAGTATCCGAGAATGACCCGTGCTTCGATACTGTGGAAACCGCCAAGCCACCGAGGAGACGCCCGAGCATGTCCGGCACCCCGTCCCATTGCGCCGCACCGATCACCGTCCGCGACGCCGTCATCGACCTGTTCCGCCAGTTCGGCATTGACCGCGTGTTCGGCAATCCCGGCTCGACCGAGCTGCCGATGTTCCGCGATTTCCCCGCCGATTTCAGCTACGTGCTCGGCCTGCAGGAGGCCGTCGTGGTCGGTATGGCGGACGGCCATGCGCAGGCCACCGGCAATGCGGCTGTCGTGAACCTGCATTCGGCGGCCGGCGTCGGCAACGCGATGGGCAACCTGTTCACCGCGTTCAGGAACCGCACGCCGCTGATCGTCACCGCGGGCCAGCAGGCGCGCGCGATCCTGCCGTTCGATCCGTTCCTCGGCGCGACGCAGGCCGCCGAGCTGCCGAAGCCGTACGTGAAGTGGAGCATCGAGCCCGCCCGGGCGCAGGACGTGCCGGCGGCGATCGCGCGCGCGTACCGGATCGCGATGCAGGAGCCGCGCGGGCCGGTGTTCGTGTCGATTCCGGTCGACGACTGGGACCAGCCCGCCGAAC
>NZ_JAGIXF010000099.1:0-19129 GCF_021483755.1 Burkholderia sp. WTPI3
AATCCGGTCGCCGTGCCGGTACACGCCCTGACGGATCAGGCGCTCTATGTCGTCCGCGAGTTTTTCGTAGAGCTTCATCGCGCGCTCCTTGCCTGCCTGCGCATGCGCGCCGCGGCCTCGTGCGCGTCCGAAACGCGCGTGTTCTGCCCGCCGACCGGGCTGTCGTGATGCCTGATAGCTTCCTCCGGTTTTGCCTTTTCCATCGCAGTGGCTCGCTTTTGAAGATGCGCCGGGAGGCCCGTGAAGTCCGGGTCCGCGGCACTGTGCACTTGATGGTTCGATCTTAAAAGCAGAACAGTTTGCCCGGAGTACACACATGGAACACGCACACAAGAGTACAGTTCGACACCAATCAGAGCGTTCCGGCGAACTGTACGTCTTATGAAAAGGCGGCCAGGCGGCGATCGAGGTGTAATACTCTGCGATCGCACGGTTTTATCGACGGAGTTCGGCATGCAGCACCCAATCGAACAGGCATCCGACCTCGGCGGCGTGATTCGCGCCGCCCGCAAAGCGCAAAAATGGCGCCAGAACGATGCGGCCGAGCACGCCGGCGTCAGCGAGTCCTTCATGGTCAAGGCCGAACGCGGCGCGGACACCGTCCAGTGGGGCAAGGTGTTCGGACTGCTGCAGCGGCTCGGCGTGCGCGTCCTCGTCGAGCTGCCCGAGGCGGGCGGCGAACTGCTCGAACGGGAAACGGCGCGGGCGCGCCGTCGCGCCGACGCGCGTGCGGCCAAGGTCGATGCGCGGCCCGCGCCACACGTCACGCGTCACGGCCGCCGATTCCACACCGCCCACCGACCGGGAGCCGCCGACGCATGAGTGACGACGCCCTCGTCGCGCTGCTTGTTGCGCGGCTGACCGACACCGCCGACCACCCGGGCTTCACCGGCACGCCGATCGACCTGTCGGCACTCGACGCGCATGCGCTCGGTGCGGTCTGGCCGGCGCTACGCCGCGCCGAGGGGCGGATCATCGAGCATGAACTCGCCTGCGACGATCCGCGTGCCGGGTTCGTCCGCTGGCTGCGCGAGCAGATCGAAGCGCTCGGCATCGCGCCGCTGATCGGCGCCGATGCCGCGCTCGAACTGTTCCGCGCCATCCCGGCCGGCGCGCAGACGCTCGCGCTGCAGGAATTGCCGTACCTCGACGCACTGCCATCGCCCGCGCTGCAGGCCGAACTCGCACGCATCGCGGACGGGCCGCCGCAACCGGGCCTGAGTGCCGGATCGCCATACGGCGCCTATGCGCTCGACTGGTTCGCGGGCCGTCGCGATTTCTCGGCCCGGCGGGAAGCCTGGGCGCAGTCGCTCGCCGATTCGCCGTTTCGGGTGCGCGAGCTCGACGTGCTTCCCGAACTCGGGCCGGCGTCGCTGCTTGCGCTCGCCGCGACCCGCGACGGTTATTTCGCGCCGAAGCGGCTGTGGATCGATGGCGACGATCCGGCCGTCACGCTCGCGCAGGACGCAGCCTACGTCGCGTTCGCGCACGACGCGCTGGTCGAGGCTGCGCACCAGATCGCCGCGATCCATGCCGGCGCCGTTCCTTATCAGGCCGATCGCGCGTTCACGACCGACGATGCGCAGGTCGTCGCACGCGCGGCGCGCGTGGCCGCCTGGCGCGACGAAGTGTGGCTGCGCCCGCTGATCGGGCCGCTGCTGAGCGGCGTATGCGTCGCGCCCACGGCCGCGAAGACCGCGCCATCGCAATCGCTCGCGATCGCGCTCGGCCACGCGATCGAGACGATCCCGACGCCGGAAAGCGTACGCGCGCTGCGCGACGCGCTGGCCGCCGTGCGTCATGCGGGCGTGCAGAAGAAGCTCGCGCGTAACGTAAAGCCCGCCGAGCGCGCGCTCGGCGAGCGGCCGCGCACCGCGCTGCGCATGACGCTCGGCGCGAAACCGGACAAGAAGCAGCTCGCGATGCTGGCCGTCTGCATGGAAGCAAGCTTCTGGCAGCCGATGACGCTCGATTACGCGGAATGGCGCGAACGCCTCGTCGATGCGCCGGCCGGCGCCGCATTCTCGACGCGGATGATCTGGCAGGCGCGCGCGCCCGACGGCACGCCGCGCTCGTTCATGCCCGACAGTGCGAAAGGCGCTGTCGTGCTGCGCGACGCGGCCGGGAATCCGTGCGACATCGATACCAACGGCGAGATCCGGCTATGGCATCCGCTGCGCGCCGACACGGCCGAACGGCTCGCGTGGCAGCACGCGATCGTCGGCCAGGCGGTCCGTCAGCCGGTCCGGCAGGCGTTTCGCGAGTTCTACGTGCCGGACGATAGCGACGTCGCCGCGAGCGAGTCCGCGATGTTCGAAGGCCACGTGCTCGCGACCCGGCCGCTGATCGGCGTCGCGCGCAGCGAAGGATGGGTGCTGCGCGCATACGACGACGGGCTCGTGCGCGAGTTCGGCGACATACGGGCGACCTTCGGCGTCAACGCCCCGCTCTATCCGGGCGCGGACAGCCACGGCAGGTCGCGCAGGCTGCAGGTCGAGCGCAGGCGCGAACGCCATTGGGCGCCCGTGCCGATCGGCGAGGTCGACCCGGTCGTGTTCTCCGAAGTGGCGCGTGCAGTCGACCTGCTGGTGAGCGTGGCGGCCTTCGCGCTCGACGACGACGCAACGCGCGCCGCGACCGCATCGCTCGCGACGGACCCGGTGCGCCGCCGCGCGATGGAAGCGGAACGCTGGAATCGTCTGAACCTGCTGTCGGATCTGCCGCTGGGCGTGATGGCGGCGCATCGCCGGCACGTGCTGTCGCTCGTGTTCGCCGACGCGATCGCGCAAGGGCGAATCGCGCTCGACGAACGCCATCTGCGTGTCGGCGAATGGTCGGTGCATTGCGCAACCGGCCGCGTGATGCGCGCCGGCGAGCCGGTCGATACGCAGGTCGAACCGCCGGCGTCGCCGCTGCGCGCGGTGCCGTGGCTGCCTTACGACGAAGCGCTGCTGCAGCGGATCGTCGATGTCGTGGCGGGATTGCCGGACTGAGCGGCGAGCGGCACGCCTATCGCGCCGTCTGCTGCCGCTGCGCCTCCTGCGCTTTCATCTGCAGATACGCGCTCCGCTCGACCTCGTGCAGTTGCTGCGGATACTGCTCGGTCGCGTCGAACCAGCGCGCGAAGCGCTGGTCGAGCGGCTTGTCGAGCGTCGCGAGATACGCGTCGATCGCAAGGTAGTAGCGCATCGTGTTGCGCTCCAGCAGCCCGCGCACGCCGCCAATATATTGCGGCTGCGCGGCCGACGCGCCGCTCGCGAGCGTGAACCCGACCTTGTCGCTGCCGATCGTCGCGAGGTAGGTCTTCATCGCCATGCGGCCGACCGTGCCGAAGCCATACGAATACGTCAGGTGCAGGAACGTGCGCGACGCGCCGACCGGCACGGCCTCCAGCGCGATCCGGTAGTCCTTCGTGCCCATCGGGCCGCTGTCGGCGCTCAGGTCGACCAGGAAATAGTCGGACGTCGCGGCGGCCACGCGGTAGCGGAACTGCACGCGATAGGTCTCCGACAGCTTCTGCTCGACCTTGCGGCCGAGATTCACGTCGAGCACCGGGCCGTTGCTGCCGGTCGACGCGTGACAATACTTCGTGTTCAGGTGCAGGATCAGCACCGCGCACCAGTTCGCGGGGCCCTGCGCGGGATCGTCCAGCTTGCCGCTCACGACGGAGTACGGATAGTCGACGACGGCGTAGATATCGCCCTTCAGCGATGACGAAGCCTCGGACGATTCGAGGTACAGCGGACGATGGAACGGGTTGTTCTTCAGTTGCTCGCCGAGGCTGTGATAGCGGTCGAGCAGCGCGGCGGCGCCGTTCGCGCCGAACGACAGCACGCTCCAGCCCAGGCAAAGCGCGGCGACGAGCGCGAGCCGTGCGTGGCGAGCGCGCCGCGATCGTTGCGGGTGTCCGGATGTCTCCATTCGTGTGCTCCAGCGGGGTGCGTGAGGCTCTCGCGCCTCTTTTACGGAAGATACGCGGCCGCGACCCGGATCAGCGACGCCGGCCATTCGCGGTCGATTGCAGGCACAACGGCCGCGACGATGCGAAGCGCCGCTGCGTGGCCGGATAAACCGTCTGACCGCGACCGATGCCGTGGCGTTCCGTGCGATTCGCCCGCAACGGCACATGCCCGGCTATTTGTCTGCCGAAAATGCGCTCGACATCTGCCGCGCCCGCTTCACATCGTCCCCGTGCAGATAGATCGACGTCGTCGAGATCGACGCATGCCGCAGGTTGTCGCGCACCGTCGTCAACTCTGCGCCTCGCGCGAGCGCATGCGTCGCATGCGTGTGCCGCATCCAGTGCGGACTCGCCTGCCGCAGCTTCTGCGCGAGCGCCGGATTGTCCTCGTCGACGAGCGCGGCCGTCTGCGCGAAGAAGCGCTGCATCACCTTCCACAGCCGCACACTCGTGATCCCGGCCGCACCGTCTTCCGCGAGGCTCGCGATCAGCGGCGTATCCGGTCGCCAGCGCACCGGCGTCACCGGCAGCCGCCGCGCGACCAGATGACGATCGAGCGCCGTGCGCGCGAGCGGCGGCAGCGCGACGCGCGCAGCCTTGCTGCCTTTGCCGATCACCTTCAACCACGCATCGCCGTGCGCGTCCGTCTCGATGTCGCCGAGCGTCGCGCCGACCAGTTCGCTCGCACGCAGGCCGGTCGCATAACCGAAATCGAGGATGAAGCGCAGCCGTTGCGCAGCGGCCGGCGTCCAGCCGGACTGCGGCGCGCTGGACGACTTGTCCTTGCGAAACTCGAGCCCGTCCGCGATCGTGCGCACGAGCAGCCACTCGCCTTCGGTGAACGCGTGCGACGTGTCGAGCGCATTCGCACCGCGCGTGTCGCGCACCTTGACGCCCGCGAACGGATTCGCGAGCAGGTAGCGCTGCTCGATCAGCCAGCGAAACAGCGCGCCGAGCACCGACAGCGTATACGCGGCCGAACGCGCGGACAGCCCGCCCGAGAACGGCCGCCAGTCCGGCGCGCCGCGCGGCCGCACCGGGCCGACCCAGCGCTCGTGCGGCGTCGGGTTGCGCAAGAACGCGCGATAGGCGACCGCATCTTCGGTCGTCAGCGACGACAGTGCGCGCCCACGCTCGACGATCGCCCACAGGATCAGCCGCTCGGCCTCCTTCCGGTAGGCACGCCGCGTCGCGGCCGATTCGTGCAGCGACAGCCATGCATGCACGGCCGCGTAATCGTTGTCCGCATCGAGCGTGCTGGTCGCACGTGGCGCGCGGAACGTGCCGGCCGACCCGTCGACTTCGTGCGGCAGCTTCAGGTGCTCCCACGGCACGATGCTGCCGCGCGGCGTGGCAGCAATCAGCGCACGGGCGCGCTCGGTCAACTCGGGGTGTGCCGCGAAGAACGCTTCGACATGCCGCGCACTCGCCACCCCGAGCCCCGCGATCGCGCGCCACCACTGACGCCGGCGCGGAATCCGCACGGTCAGGTCGGCCAGCGTCGCGATGTCGTGCGCGCGCAGCGCGACCACTGCCCGCGCGGGCAGCCACAGGCCGACGTCGTCGCTGATCTGCGGCACCGGCGGGCGCGCATGACGCAGCATGCCGATCGCCTCGGCCATCGCCCTGGCCATCTGCGTGCGTTCGCCGTCGGCATGACCGAGCTGCTCCGCGAGATCGGGACGCCCCACCTGTCGCGCGATACGCACGAGGCGGCGGCGGATTCCGCCGATCACGCCGCGCGCCGACCGCCCGGCGCCGAGACGCTCGGGCAGATAGCGCTCGACCGCCCGGCGCACGGTCATGCCCGCGTACCACGCACGCAGCGCGGCCAGTTCGTCGGCGTCGGGAAAGCCTGCGGGCGCAGGCGCGGAGTCGGAGGAAGGCGGTGAAGCGAGGCGCGGTTTCATGGACGTCAGTTTGACAGAACTGCGCGCGGCGGAAAACGCCTGCCTCGCGGTGAAACATCGACGCGAGGCCGGAAACGCCCGGCATCGCGCGAGCCCGTCGAACGAAGCCCGTCAGCCAATCACGGGCGTGCGCCGCACTTCGGACAGATAGATGAGAATCAGCGACACCCACACGATCCCGTACATGAACATGAAGCACGTCGTGCGCACGCGCAGCAGGTCGAGCAGCGCGCCGAACAGGATCGGCAGCAGGAAGCCGCCGAGGCCGCCCGCGAGGCCGACGATGCCCGTGACGACGCCCATGTTGTCCGGGAAATCGTCCGCGACGTACTTGAAGGTCGACGCCATCCCGAGCGCGAACACCGCGCCGAGCACGAAGGTGAGCGCGACGAAGCCGGCTGCCGGCATCGCGACATTCAGCGTCGAGGTGCCGTCGATCGTGTGAATCACGAAGTCGGTGGCCGGATACGACAGCAGGAACAGCGCGATCCATGCGACCCACAGCCCCCACCACGTGACCGCATGCGCGCCGAATCGGTCGGACAGCGCGCCGCCGAGCGCGCGCAGCACGGAGCCCGGCAGCGAGAAGCCGGCAGCGAACGCCGACGCCATCACGAGCGACATCCCGTATTCGCTCTTCAAGTACTGCGGGATCCACAGCGACAGTGCGGTGAAGCCGCCGAACGTGATCGAGTAGTACTGGCACAGCCGCCACACGCGCGGATCGCGCAGCACCTTGAACGAGTCGAGAATCGAGCCGCCCTGCTTGCCCGCGCCAGGATCGGGTGCCGACGCGAACCAGAAGATCGCGGCCGTGACGAGCAACGCGACAGCGTAGACGCGCGGCACGAAGCGCCAGCCGTATGCGGCGAGCAGCAGCGGCGTGACGAACAGGTTGACCGCCGCGCCACACGTGCCCGCGCCGAACACACCCATCGCGAGCCCGCGCCGCTTCGGCGGGAAAAAACGCGCGACGTACGGCGTGCCGACCGCGAACGAAGCGCCGACGCAGCCGAGGAACAGCCCGATCAGCAGGAACTGCCAGAACTGCGTCGCGTAACTGACGATGTAGACGGGAATCGCGCATACGACGAGCAGCACCGTCATCACGATGCGGCCGCCGAAGCGGTCGGTCCAGGTGCCGAGCGGCAAGCGCATCAGCGCGCCGGTCAGCACCGGTGTCGACGTGAGCAGCCCGAACTCGGTGCTGTTCAGCCCGAGATCGGTGCGCAGCTGCACGCCGAGCACGCCGAACATCATCCACACGACAAAACACACCATGAACGCGAGCGTACTCGCTGCCAGCACCGACCATGCGCGCAGCGGGATGGCCTGCGGGTCCACCGCCAAGCCGGCGTTACCTTGTTGAGTTGCCATTTGCAAAACCCCGATTCATTGGACGAGCGGCCCGTTCGCGCCGTCGAAGCTCACGCCTTCGACCCGCGCGCCGCCCGCGAGTATCGCCACGTACTGCCGCATCGCCTGCTGCCGCACACGCTCCGACAGGTAGACGGCAATCTGGCCGGCCGCTTCGTCGAACGGCACGCTGTCGCCGGGCACGCGCCGCTCGATCCTGACGATGTGAAAGCCGAAGCGCGTATTGACGAGCCTCGGCAGCACGCCGAGCCCATCCGACTCGAACAGCGCGACCTCGAATTCCGGAACGGTGTCGCCGCGCAGCAGTTGCCCGAGGCTGCCGCCGACTTGCGCCGACGGGCAGTTCGACGTTGCGCGCGCAACGGCTTCGAACGTGTCGGGCGCTGCCACCACGTCGGCGAGTGCACGTTCCGCGCGCTGCCGCAGCGGCGCGAGCGGCACGCGGTCGGTCACCGCGAACAGCACGTGGCTCGCATAGACAATGTCGTTGCGGCGAAAGCGCGCCGGATGCTGCGCGTAGTAGCGCTCGCAATCGGCGCGATCCGGTTCGGGAACGTGCGTGAGTTCGTGTTCGAGCAGCGTATCGACCGCGGCATCGTCGAGCGGCGCACCTTCTTCGATCAACGCGAGCGACACCGCGCGCTGCCGCAGCAGCTCGCGCACCGCAAGCGCATGCCGCGCCGCATCGCGCGGATCGGCTGCATCGTCGTAATGCCGGGCTTCTGCCGCGATCGAAGCCGCGTCGATCTCGACGCCGTTGATGATCAACGGCACCGCAGCAATATCGGAGAGAACGTCGTTCATGCCGACTCCTTAGCGCTTGCGCACGAGTTGATACGGCCGGATCAGGTACGCAACCGAGGCGAGGCCGCTCCAGATATGCACCATCCGCGTGAACGGCGACACGAGGAAGATCGTGAAGCCGAGCAGGATATGCAGCCGGTACGTCAGCGGCACGCCGACAAGCAGGCTCGGGATGTCCGGCCTGAACGTGACGACGCCCTTCACATAGTCGGTGAGCTGCTCGAACATCGCGCCGTCCATGTGGCGCATCGACAGCACGACAGTGCCAAGCCCGAGCGCGAGCTGCGCCCACAGCATCAGCACGATCAGGATGTCGGACTTGCGGCTGTTGTTGCGGATGCGCGCATCGCCGAGGCGGCGCCAGATCAGGATCGTCAGCCCGAGGATCGCCGCAACGCCGGCCGCGCCGCCCGCCACCATCGCGACGAGCTGGTGCCCGGACGCCGACAGGAACGGCGATACGAGCCAGTGCGGTGCGAGGAAGCCCGCGAAGTGCCCGAGCACGACGACGAGGATGCCCCAGTGGAACAGGTTGCTGCCGAGCCGCAGCATCCCGTGGCGCAGCAGTTGCGACGAATCGCTTTTCCACGTGTATTGATCGCGATCGAAGCGGATCAGGCTACCGACCAGCAGCACCGCGAGACAGATGTACGGGTAGATCCCGAACAGGAACTGATGCAGGTAAGCGTCCATGTCTTTCCCCAGTTGGGCCCGCGCTTACGCGCCGCGGGCCGGCCGCTTGTCGTGGAACCGCACCGTCTGCTCGGCAGGCGTGACCGCGCCGACGAAGCGCACCGCTTCATCCGCATACGACGCGTCGAGCGCGCGGTAATCGTCGGCGCTCGGCCGCTCGGCGGCGACGTCGTCGTCCGCGGCGGCCGGCGCGTCGACCGGCGCGAGGCCAGCCAGCGGCAGCAGCGCGCCGACGACGAAGCTGTAATGGCTGCCGCGCTGCACAAGCTGGCCGACCAGCGCGCGCAGGATCTCGCCGGTCTCGCCGAGCAGGTTGCGGGCGTCGGACGCCGGCAGCCGCGACAGGTATTCGAGGAACACGGGCAGATAATCGGGCAGCTCGCCCGGGTTCAGCGCCAGCCCATTCCGCTCGTACATCTGCAGCAGGTCGACCATCGCCTGGCCGCGATCGCGCGATTCTCCATGCACGTGCTCGAACAGGTGCAGCGACGTCGCGCGGCCGCGATCGAACAGCGCGACATAGTTCTCCTGCAACGTCAGCAGGTCGCGCTCGCGCACGTACGAGAAGAACCGGTCGAGGCCCGCGCGCACCGCTTTCGGCATGCGCGCAGCTTCACGCAGGTGGGTTTCGATCGAATCGAGCACGTCGACGAGCGCTTCGTCGGGATAGTCGAGCAACGCGGCGAACGCCGCATAGGTCGGGTCGGGTGCGTTGCTCATCGGGACGCCTCGTGGATCGGAATGGTTCTCGAGCCCCTCTTCGGGCTGAACAGGCTCGCTTCAGAACGGCCGTCGGAGCAGCCGTTGCCGAACGAGAAACCGCACGACGCGCGCAGGTCGTATGCGTTCTCCGCATACTCGCGATGCGTCGTCGGGATAACGAAACGATCCTCGTAGTTTGCGATCGCAAGATAGCGATACATCTCCTCGACCTGAGCGAGCGACAGCCCGACCTGGTCGAGCACGCCGCGCGCATCGATGCCGTCGACGTGACGCGCCCGCATGAACGCCCGCATCGCAAGCAGCCGTTCGAGTGCAAGCTTCACGGGCGCTTCGTCGCCGGCCGTCAGCAGGTTCGCCAGATACCGCAGCGGAATGCGCAGCGATTCGACGTCCGGCAGATAGCCGTTCATCCCGAGCGCGCCGCTGTTCGCGGCCGAGTTGATCGGCGACAGCGGCGGCACGTACCAGACCATCGGCAGCGTCCGGTATTCCGGATGCAGCGGGAACGCGATCTTCCAGTCGATTGCCATCCTGTAGGTCGGAGAACGCCGCGCGGCGTCGATCCATGCGGCAGGTACCCCATCGAGCTCGGCCTGCGCGATCACGGCCGGATCCTCCGGATCGAGGAACAGAGACAGTTGCGCTTCGTACAGGTCCTGCTCGTTCTCCACGCTGGCGGCTTCGCCGATCCGGTCGGCGTCGTACAGCAGCACGCCCAGATAGCGGATGCGGCCCACGCAGGTTTCCGAACAGACGGTCGGCTGGCCGGCTTCGATGCGCGGATAGCAGAAGATGCACTTCTCGGCCTTGCCGCTCTGCCAGTTGTAGTAAATCTTCTTGTACGGGCATCCCGACACGCACATGCGCCAGCCGCGGCACTTGTCCTGGTCGATCAGCACGATGCCGTCCTCCTCGCGCTTGTAGATCGAGCCCGACGGACACGACGCGACGCACGCCGGGTTCAGGCAATGCTCGCAGAGGCGCGGCAGGTACATCATGAAGGTGTTCTCGAACTGCCCGTAGATGTCCTTCTGCACCGACTCGAAGTTGTAGTCCTTGGCGCGCTTCTCGAACTCGCCGCCGAGGATTTCCTCCCAGTTCGGCCCCCACTCGATCTTCTCGAGCCGCTGGCCGCTGATCAGCGAGCGCGGCCGCGCGACAGGCATCGCACGCGTGTTGCCGGCTTCCTGCAGATGGCCGTAGTCGAACGTGAACGGCTCGTAGTAGTCGTCGATCTCCGGCAGGTGCGGGTTCGCGAAGATCTGCGCGAGCAACCGCCACTTGCCGCCGAGGCGCGGCTCGATCCTGCCGTCGGCGCGCCGCTGCCAGCCACCGCGCCAGCGGTCCTGGTTCTCCCAGTCCTTCGGATAGCCGATGCCGGGCTTGGTCTCGACGTTGTTGAACCACGCGTATTCCATTCCTTCGCGGCTGGTCCACACGTTCTTGCAGGTCACCGAGCAGGTATGGCACCCGATACACTTGTCGAGGTTCAGCACCATCGCGATCTGTGCACGTACTTTCATGACGTTTCTCCAGCCCGAACCGCGTGTTGCGTTGTGGGGTCGACCGCGGTTTCTTCTCCGTCGAGCCAGTCGATCCTGTTCATCTTGCGCACGATCAGGAACTCGTCGCGATTCGAACCGACCGTGCCGTAGTAGTTGAAACCGTACGACAGTTGCGCATAGCCGCCGATCATATGGGTCGGCTTCAGCGCGATGCGCGTGACCGAGTTGTGGATGCCGCCTCGCGTGCCGGTAATTTCCGATCCCGGCGTGTTCACGATCTTCTCCTGCGCGTGGTACATCATCACCATCCCGGACGGAATCCGCTGGCTCACGACGGCCCGCGCGCACAACGCGCCGTTCGAGTTGTAGCACTCGATCCAGTCGTTATCGATCGCGCCGATCGCCTTCGCGTCGTCCTCCGACATCCACACGATCGGGCCGCCGCGCGACAGCGTCAGCATCAGAAGGTTGTCCGTATACGTGCTGTGGATCCCCCACTTCTGATGCGGCGTCAGGAAATTCAGCACGCGCTCGGGGTTGCCGTTCGAGCGCTTTCCGACCATGTGCGCGTAGCTGCCCGTATCGATCGGCGGCTTGTACGCGCACAGCGATTCGCCGAACGCGCGCATCCACGGGTGATCCTGGTACAGCTGCTGACGGCCCGTCAGCGTGCGCCACGGCACCAGCTCGTGCACGTTCACGTAGCCCGCGTTGTACGACACGTGCTCGGACTCGATCCCGCTCCACGTCGGTGACGAGATGATCTTGCGCGGTTGCGCCTGGATGTCGCGGAAGCGGATCTTCTCGTCCTCGCGCGCGACGGCCAGATGCGTGTGATCGATGCCCGTGATGCCGGACAGCGCGCGCCACGCCTTCACCGCGACTTCCCCGTTGGTTTCCGGCGCGAGCGCGAGGATCACCTCGGCCGCATCGAGCGCGGTGTCGATGCGGGGACGGCCCTGCGCGGCGCCGCCAGCGACCCTGTAGTTGAGTTCGCCGAGCAGCTTCACTTCGTCCTTCGTATCCCAGCCGATGCCCTTGCCCCCGTTGCCGAGCTTGTCCATCAGCGGGCCGAGCGACGTGAAGCGCGCGTATGTGTTCGGATAGTCGCGCTCGACGGCAATCACCGCCGGCATCGTGCGCCCCGGCACCGGCTCGCATTCGCCGCGCCTCCAGTCCTGCACGTCGAACGGCTGCGCGAGTTCGCCCGGAGTATCGTGCGCGATCGGTGCGAGCACGACGTCGCGTTCGACGCCGAGATGCCCGTCGCACAGCTCGGAGAAGCGCTTCGCGATGCCCTTGAAGATCTCCCAGTCGCTCTTCGATTCCCACGCGGGATCGACCGCCGCCGACAGCGGATGGATGAACGGGTGCATGTCGGACGTGTTCATGTCGTCCTTCTCGTACCACGTCGCGGTCGGCAGTACGACGTCCGAATACATGCAGGTGGTCGACATCCGGAAGTCGAGCGTCACGAGCAGGTCGAGCTTGCCGCGCGGCGCGTCGTCGTGCCACTTCACTTCCTCGGGACGCGCGCTGCCCGTCGCGCCGAGTTCGTTGCCCTGCACGCCGTTGGTCGTGCCGAGCAGGTGCTTCAGGAAGTATTCGTGGCCCTTGCCCGACGAGCCGAGCAGGTTCGAGCGCCACACGAACAGGTTGCGCGGGAAGTTGTCCGGTGTGTCGGGGTCCTCGCATGCCATCTGCAGCGTGCGGGCCTTCAGTTGCCGCGCGACGTCGGCGCCCGCCTGCGCGGGGTCGCCAAGGCTCGCGCCGACCTTCAGCGGATTCACCGACAGTTGCGGCGCCGACGGGAGCCAGCCCATCCGTTCGGCGCGCACGTTGTAGTCGATCGGCGAACCGTGGAACTGCGTCTTGTCCGCGAACGGCGACAGCAGCGCGCTCGGGTCCATCGTGTCGTAGCGCCACTGGTCGGTGTGCGCGTAGAAGAACGACGTCGCGTTCATGTGACGCGGCGGCCGGTTCCAGTCGAGCGCGAACGCGAGCGCGGTCCAGCCCGTCTGCGGGCGCAGCTTCTCCTGGCCGACGTAGTGCGACCAGCCGCCGCCCGGCTTGCCGATGCAGCCGCACATGATCAACATGTTGATGATCGCGCGGTACGACATATCCATGTGAAACCAGTGGTTGATCCCCGCGCCGATGATCACCATCGACTTGCCCTGCGTCTTGTGCGCGTTCTCCGCGAACTGCCTCGCGACCGAGATCACGTCCGCGCGCTTCACGCCGGTGATCGCTTCCTGCCAGGCCGGCGTGTACGGCAGATCGTCGTCGTAGCTCGCGGCCACGTCGCGCCCGCCGAGCCCCTGGTCGAGCCCGTAGTTCGCGACGAACAGGTCGTAGACGGTCGCTACCAGCATCTCGCCGTTGCGCGTCGCGACGCGCCGCACGCCGATCCGGCGCGACAGCTCGGAGCCGTGCTCCGTCGAATTGAAGTGCGCGTGCGGCTGGTTGCCGAAGTACGGGAACAGCACGTCGACGACGTCGTCGTGCGCGGCCGTGCACGACAGCCGTGGCGACAACGCCGCGCCCTTCGAGGTCTCGCCGCGCAGGTTCCACTTGCCCTTTTCGGCGTCCGCCTGCTGGCCCCAGCGAAAACCGACCGAGCCGACCGGCACGACGAATTCGCCGGTCGCATCGTCGATCATCACGGTCTTCCAGTCAGGATGTGCCGCCTCGTCGAGCGAATCGTCGAAGTCGGACGCGCGCACGAGGCGCTCGGGCAAGTAGCCATCGCCGTGCGACACGAGGCGCACGAGCGACGGCATGTCCGTATAGCGCTTGCAATAGTCGATGAAGTAGTCGCTCTTCCCGGCGAGATGGAACTCCTTCAGGATCACGTGGCCCATCGCGAGCGCGAGCGCCGCGTCGGTGCCCTGCTTCGGGTGCAGCCACAGATCACCGAACTTCGCGCCTTCCGCGTAGTCGGGGAACACCGACACGACCTTGGTGCCGCGATAGCGCGCCTCGACGAGGAAGTGCGCGTCCGGCGTGCGGGTCTGCGGCACATTCGAGCCCCACATCATGATGAACGTCGAGTTGTACCAGTCGGCCGATTCCGGCACGTCGGTCTGCTCGCCCCAGGTCTGCGGCGACGCGGGCGGCAGGTCGCAATACCAGTCGTAGAAGCTCAGACACACGCCGCCGATCAGCGACAGGTAGCGCGAGCCTGCCGCGTACGACACCATCGACATCGCCGGAATCGGCGAGAAGCCGACCACGCGGTCGGGGCCGTGCCGCTCGACCGTGTAAACGTTTGCGGCCGCAACGATCTCGTTGACCTCGTCCCAGCTCGCACGCACGAAGCCGCCGAGCCCGCGGCGGCTCTGGTACGAACGCCGTGCGTCGTCGTCCTCGACGATCGAACGCCATGCCTCGACGGGCGCGAGCGTGCGGCGACGGTCGCGCCACAGCTTCACCAGCACGCTGCGCACCATCGGATGCCTGAGACGGTTCGCGCTATACAGATACCAGGAGTACGAAGCGCCGCGCGAACAGCCGCGCGGCTCGTGGTTCGGCATGTCGGGGCGCGTGCGCGGGTAATCGGTCTGCTGGGTTTCCCAGGTGACGATCCCGCCTTTCACGTAGACCTTCCACGAGCACGAGCCCGTGCAGTTCACCCCGTGGGTCGAGCGGACGATCTTGTCGTGCTGCCAGCGCAGCCGATAGCCGTCTTCCCATTTCCGGTCCTCGTCCGTGACGGCGCCGTGTCCGTCGGAGAAAGTTGGCCTCGCGGTGGAGAAATAACGCAATCTATCCAGGAAGTGGCTCATGGGGATCTCGTTTTTCCGGTCTTTTAGCAGACCCTGATTATTTAAGGAGGCGAAATACCGGTTGTAACGAGCGATCGGATTTCGCCTGTTCAGTCCGTCTTCATTTCTTTCGTCCGGATCGAATGGATTGTCTTTCGGGTCAACATATCACGACTTGATACAAATCAGGGTATCGTTCGTCCGGACGCAACGACGGAAAATGGGGGCCGATCTGTCTCGCCTGCTATGCTGCGCGTGGGAAGCGCGTCTGTCCCGTCGCCCCGTTCGCTTCCCGCGCCACGGGACGTCAGCGTCACCCGTGTCGAATTGCGCTGAACGACCCGGCGATTTCCACTGGAAATGGCCGGCCGCAGCCCGCCGTTCATAAAAGACTGCGCAACGCATTCGATGTATTTCCGGCCGTCGGTCAATAACGCCTTTACATACAAGAACCGCATTCTCATGACATCACGCTTTTTCGCCGCATGCGTTGCGGCCGCCATCGGCTGCGCCGCACTGCCCGCCGCTCACGCCCGCACCTGGATCGCGCCGACGGCGTCGCTCGGCAAAGGCGCTTACGTTCACCGGTTCGTGCTGCGCGACCCCGTCACGCATCAGCCGCTGCCGAACGCGCGGTACCGGCTGTTCCTGCCCGGCCAGGTCATCGCGGGCCTGCCCGTCAAGCCGGGCCAGCACGACAGCGTGATCTTCGGCACGACCGATGCCGTCGGGCACACCGTCCGGATCCGGCTGCCGAAATCGCATCCGCAAAAGCAATGGGTGTTCAACCCGATCATCGGCGAAGGCGACCTGGGCGAATCGTTCCGGCTGGTCGGCCCGTCCGGCGACACGCCGCTCGGCGGCTTCCCGTACGTGCTGGACGTGGCGCATGAGTATCTGGCGTGCGGCTACTCGGATGCGAACGGCTACACGTACTACGCGCAATCGCGTACGCCGCGCAACGTCGATCTCTACACAGGGATGCTCGGCGGAACGGCCGACACCGACTGGTGCGCGGGCCCCGGTGCGGCCATTGCGAACAGCGGGAACGAACCGGGCACGCCGGACCTGTACACGCAATATCTCGGCAGCCTGGTCACCAACGGCGACCAGCTCGGCAGCGAATTGCGCCAACAGATCGTCGCCAAGCTGCTGTCGCTCGCGATCGATGAACGCGACACCGGCCGCGTGGCCACCGTGCTCGACCTCGGTGAGATTCCCGACACCCACCTGAACGACATCGGCTATCGGCTCGTCGATGCCGGCATCGAAGTCGATCGCGGGCTGGCGATGATCGACGCGCATCTCGCGAAATCGCCGGACGATGCGTATGCGCTCGACAGCAAGGGCTGGGCGCTGTACCGCCTCGGCCGCAACGACGAAGCGCTCGTGTGGTTCGACCGCTCGATCGCGATCTTCGCGAAGGACAACGACGGCGACGGCAGCGCGCGCGACGCATGGGCGACCGGCCTGACGCACAAGGGGGAAGTGCTGTGGAAGCTGGGGCGGCAGGATGAAGCGCGCGATGCGTTCGCGCAGGCGCGCAAGGTCGAGCCGAAGAATGCGGAACTGGCGGAAACGTTGAAGCGATTGAACCTGCAGGCCGAGCCGCACCAAGCTGCGGCGTCCGATACGAGCGGCACGTAACCGCGTCCGTATCGCGTCACCCTTCGCCTTTCGGCCCCGGGTTGAGCATCACGACAAAACCGGCCACGCCGACGATCAACGCGATCGCGCCGCCGCGCAGCGCGATCGGATTATCGAACAGCAGCCCGCTCACGACGGCCATCATCCCCGCGAGCGACACGAACACGGCTATCGCCGCGACGACGATCCGGTACTGGCGACGTATCATCGCGTCTCCCGCCGCATCAGGCCGCAGCGGCGGCGGCCGGAACGTCGGCATCGTCGCCGCGAATCAGCAGCACCGGGCAGTTCGAGCCGCGCAGGAAACGCTCGGCGACGCTGCCGAGCAGCACGCGCCGGAACCCGCGCCGCCCGTGCGTGCCGACCACCGCGAGATCGATCCCGCGTTCCTTCACGTAGCGTTGCAGACGCTCGGCGATGTCTTCGCCGATGCTTTCGGTCTCAACCAGCTCGGCGTCGCCCTTCGCGCCGGCCAGCGCGATGATCTGCTCGGCCTCGCGCAGCACCTTGATGCCGTCTTCGCGAATTTCATCGATGAGCGTATGCGGATCGAAACGGCCGGCATACGTGAACAGCACCGACTTGTCGACCACGTATACGACGCTGACGTGCGCGCCGGCAGCCAGCGCCACCTTCACTGCCTCGGCCAGGGCCCGCTTCGACGAAGCGCTGCCGTCGACGGCCACCATGATCTTCTCGTACATGCGAACCTCGCTGGGGTGAGTTGCCGCGCGCGGTAGCGCGGCGGCCATGTCACCATCATCGGCGGGTGGCGGGTTCGAAGGTTGACGGCGATCAAACCGGGCGGACGTCCGGCCTGCGACCCGCTGACGCGGGCAGCAGGTCGCAGGCCCCAGCGTCGGCCGTCGCCGCGCATCGGCATACCCGCCCGTACCGTCAGTGCACGCGCGGCGCGCGATACCGGTTCCGGTCGAACCCGCTCGCCACGAACCAGGCATCGGCTACCGCGTCGACGTTCTGCCCGGCGAATGGCTGGACCGTATCGGGCTCGGCGCCATGACGATAGTTCGGCCCGGCGAACTCGGGATCCGCCGCGTAACCGAAGTACGCGTTGCCGCTCCACAGGATGTTCGCGTAGCTACCTTGCGGATTCCTCGTCCGGAAGATCGCGCCGCTCTCCGATGCGTTGTAGAAGCGGTTGCCGGTCACCTGGAACGCGTTCGCGTAGCTGAGGTTCTCGACGATCGGCGTCACGAGGCCCGGTGTGCGCGCGATCACGACGTTGTCGCGCACGACGGAATCGGCCGACCCGGCGGCGGAGATGATGCGTCGCTTGTCGTTCAGGCTCAGGTTGTTGTCGACGATTGCGCCGGTTTCCTGCGCGACGTGGCCCAGCCCGTCGGACCCGCATCCGCAGAACAGCATCAGCCCGCCGTCGTTGTCGTGGCTGAAGTTCGCGGTCACCCGCGTATTGCGCGTGCCGAGATCCGCGTCGAACGCCATCCCGTCGCCGGCTTCGATGTTGTTCTGGAGTCGAACGCCGTTGACTTCGTTGTAGCGGAACAGCGCATCGTCGGTGTTGATCGCCCACGCACCGGCACTGTTGCCCGGCGCGCGCATCCAGATGTCGTACAGGTGGTTCGCCTCGACGACCGGCGCGGTTGCGGTGCGCACGATGATGCCGTCACCGCCGACGTTGTGGATCAGGTTGTTGCGCAACACGACGCGCGTCATCGGGAAATACTCCGATTCCGCCTGCGTGGCCGGATTCGTGAGGTACGCCGGGTTGCCCTTGTACGGCGGATAGTCGCCGCACGGCGCGCCGCCCGCGCGGCACATCCACGCGGAACGGGTCGACAGCGCGACCGCGTCGACGTTGTAGATCTCGCTGTTCTCGACCGCGATGTCGTCGAAGCCGGTCGGTTTCTCCTTCGTACCGACCACCTCGTTGTCGCGCGTCACCTCGAACAGCATCCCGCCCGTCGTCTTGTACGAGCCGACCGTATTGCCGGCGACGTCCTGCAGATAACCACGAACGTGATGCACGTACACGTCGTCGACGTGATAGTGGCTGCCCGTGCCGTAATCCTCGAGCCGCACATACAACCCGAGGCGCCCACCGGGCGTCGTCGCATCGTTGGTCAGCTCGAGCGAGCGGATGTCCCAGTACTGCGTGTTGTACAGATAGATCGCCGCGCGGTTCACGGTCGGGTTGTCCGACTTGCACAGCGAGTAATAGCCGCTGAACCCGCTCACCGTCTTGTGCTGCTCGGTGATCGATTGGCCGGGGTCGGTCGCGGCATCGGTGCAGCCGGCCGCAATGACGGGCCGCGGCGCTTTCGGATCGCCGTACGCGTCGACGACGATCGGCGCGCCGGCCGCGCCCGTGCTGCCGGCCGCGGGCGAAAAGCTGCCGTGGCAGGTCGTGCCGCGCTTGAAGCGCACATGCGTGCCGGGTGAGAGCACGATCCGGTTCAGCGTGGCGAGATCGTCGACCGGATGGGCCGGCGTGCCGAGCGTCGCGGGCGAGGCTTTCGCGTTGCCGTTACCGTTGCCGCTCGACGAACAATCGACGTACAGCGTGCCCGGCGTCGTGCCGGCCTGCTGCCCCGCAGCAGGCGCGGCAGCCAGTTGCTGCCCGGTGACTGCCGCGCCGTCCGGCGATTCTCCGCCGCCGCATGCGGCAAGTGCGCCGACGAGCGGCGCGACCACCATCTTCCAGTGTTTCAACGTGAGTCTCCCGAAATGTTGCATGCGTTATCCGGCACCGGATCGACCGCA